>NZ_JBSGFQ010000099.1:0-46366 GCF_053603495.1 Nonomuraea sp. NPDC004186
GGAGAGCTCGGACGAGGAGTGGGACCAGCGCTACGACGGCCTGTCCGAGCATGGCATCGCGCGGATGTTCGCGATGGCGGCCCGCCTCACCGGCGTGAGGTTCACCGCCGACCTGCTGAACGGACCACTCCTGGTGGGCGCGATCGCCGATCCGCCGCAGGAAGACCTTCAGCGCGAGACACCCTGATACGGCGAACGGCGCACCTTCCGGGGTACTGGTCTCTCGCCTATTCAACTATTGCGAGCTGTCGGCTCCATGGAGCTCGATGGTGACCGTCCGTGTTGCCCGGCGGCCTAGCGGTTCCATGCGCCGCCACCTTCGTTGAGGAGGTGAGTGGTGGTCTTGTGTGGTGACCAAGAACCTTCACCGGGGCCGACCGAGGGCTGATGTTCGCCTTCGTCGGAGCCCATCTCGGGCGGCAGTTCGAGTTCGTCCAGACCGAATGGATGAACGACGGCGTCTTCTTCGGCGCGGGCCAGGCCAGGGATCCCATCGCCGGCTCAGCCGACGGCTCCGGCGATTTCACCATTCCCCGGCGTCCCGTACGGCGGCGCCTGTGCTTCCTGCCCCGATTCGTCGTCACGCGTGGCGGCGAATACTGCTTCATGCCGAGCCTGAGCGCACTGCGCTGGCTCGGCGACCTCACGGGCTGAGTGTGATGGCGCCACTCCGGCTCGACGACCGGAGGTGTTCATGAACACCCTGCACCTGCTGTTCAACGCCGTCACCGTCCTCTTCATCGCGGCCACCATGTTCGCCGCCGGCCTCGGCACGACATTGCCGGACTTGCGCGCCGTCCTCACCAACGGTCTACTGCTCGCGCTGGTGCTCCTGGTCAACCTGGTCGCCCTGCCGCTGCTCGGCTGGGGCGTCGCCGCGCTCTTCGGCCTGCCCGCGCCGGCCTTCGTCGCGCTGCTGCTGATCGCGTCCTCACCCGGCGGGCCATTCGGCGCCAAGCTCGGCATGGTGCAGCACGGTGACGTGGCCGCAGGAGCGGCGATGCAGGTCCTGCTGGCCGCCATCGGCAGCATCACCTTCAGCCCGACGGCGAACGTTCTCCTCAGTGCGGCGAACGTGGGTGGGGGGTCTCGCTGGACGTTGCGACCCTGATGCTGACCGTGGCGGTCCTGCAGCTCGTTCCGTTCGCCGTCGGCTTGATCGTGCGCCATCACGCGCCGCCCACAGCACGAGCGTGGCATCCTGTGGCCGCGACCGTGTCGAACGTGACATTCCTCGCCGTGCTGGCGGGCATGCTGGTGGGCAACTGGCGCGAGGTCGTCGCGCTGATCGCCTCACTCAGCCTGCTGGCGGGTTTCCTCTTCGCCACCGCCGCCTTCGTGCTCGGCACAGTCCTGGCCACTGGGCCATGGCCACGCCGCACCACCATGGGCGGCGTCGCGGCCGTGCGCAACGCCGGCCCGACGCTCGCCGCCGTCGGCATCGCCTTCGGCAACGAGCCGGCCGTTCTGGGCGCGCTCGCAGCCGTCCTGCTGAGCGGCCTGGCCGCGGCCCTGCCGATTGCAGCGGTGCTGAGCCGTCGCCGGGGCGGCTCCACGACATGAAGGCCCGCAGCCCAAGTACGGTTCGAAGGGGCAGCGGGTTGGCGTGAAGCGCGGCGCCCGGGACCGGGCTGAGCCGCAGAGAGTGAACCGTACGGGCTCCCGCAGGCGCGGAGTCGCCACCCCGTTGGTGCTTTGCGTGCTCGGCCCCGAGAGGCTGGCCTCTGTGGCGGGGTGCGGTGGCCAGACGTCATCTTCGAGAAGGCACGGATCGGCGTGCATTGGCACGTGGGCTGCGGCGTGGCGAGGTTACGCCGGCTGCCGGGGGAGGGGTGGTCACCGGCCAGCCCGATCTTCACCTTGGGGAGCGGAGCGCCGGTGCAGCCGAGCTATCTCACGCACCGTTTCCACAAGGTGGTGGCGGCCAGCGGGTTGGCGCCGGTGCGGTTGCACGACTTGCGGCACGGAGCTGCGACGTTGGCGCTGGCGTCGGGGACGGAGTTGAAGGTGGTGCAGGGCACGCTGGGGCATGCCGGCATCGTGTTGACCGCCGACACCTACGTCTCGGTGTTGCCGCAGCTGTATCACGACAGCGCCAAGGCGACCGCGCGGCTGGTGCTGAGTGCGGTGCGGGCGACCAACTGGGAGATCGGCAAGACCCGGGAGATGATGTGACTCACATGTGGCTCACTGTGACTCACGATCAGACGACGTGACTACAGATCCGCGTAAAGCCGCAGGTCGGCGTGGTAGGGCGGGTGGGACTTGAACCCACGACCCACGGATTATGAGCCGCGCACCAGGCGGCGACCCTGCGCAGCGCTCGGGCGACCACAGCTCTCTTGGACACGTCACGGATCTAGGGACGCGATCGCCCTGCCACCCCATCCTCCAGGACGAACCGCCTGCGGGAGCGGACGCCAGAGAACCTCATCCATCAGGATGAGACTCTCCTCTTTCGCCACTGCGCCCACCCGGTGACGGCGAGGTGGGGTCACGGGAGGTCGACGCGGGTGACGGAGAGGGTGCCATCCGCGCCGAGATCGTTGAACAGGACTGCTGAGCCGTCCGGGGCGAAGACCGGGTGGGGGTGGGCGGGGTGGCGGGTCGCACGGGTGCGGGCGAGCGGCGTCGTATGGGCCTCCACCAGGTCCACCAGCAGCACGTCGGCGATACCGTCTGCGCCGTCCCAGCCCTTGCCGGGCCGGTCCGCAGGTCCGGTCGTGTCGACCACCGCGAGCGTGCCGTCCCGGCTGACGTCGCAATGCCAGTAGCGGTCGCCGCGCGACAGCAGGCGTCCTGAGGGGTCGTCCGGCGACGTCCAGTACAGGCCGCGCGGCTCGGCCGGGCTGACCCCGTATGCCACGACCACCGCACCCACCGCGTGATGCGCCCACCGCTCGTGCCCGAAGTGCAGCCCCTCCGGCTGCTCGAGCACGCACCGGCCCTCGGGCATCTCGACGGCGTGCCGCGCCCACACGCGATCGGGCACGGTCTCGGTGGGTCCTTCGTGGGAGAAGCCGATCCACTCCTCGTCGGCAGGGCAGTAGTGGGCGTGGTTCGCCCACCAGTCGCGGGTGTGCAGCTCGCGAACGCCTCCCGTGTCGACGTCCATCTCGAGCAGCGTGTACGCCCCCGGCGACTCCTCGGAGAACAGCACCCGCTCGCCGGACGCGCTGATGCTGACCAGCCCCTGCAGGGTACGGCCCGCCGGGGCGCGATACACGGTCTCGGGCTTGGCGGCGTGATCGGCGAGGTCCACGAGGTGCAGCGCGTCGTCCCACATCGCGGCCAGCCGTTCCGTCGCACGCGCGACGTCGAACCAGACAGTCCCCTCCTTCGCGCTCCCGTCCGGCAGCCCGCACACCTCTCGCACGTCCGCTTCGCCGGGGTTCCGCCACGCCACGCTGGCGACCCCGGTCGCCAGCCGGTCGGGATTCCAGCGGGTGACAACCAGCCTCTCTCCGCCGGCATGGAAGCCGTTGGCGTGGGGGTACGTCAGGTGCGCGCCCGTCGATACGTTCATCCCTGAATCCTTCCTTCGTGGGTGTTCACTAAGCTGCGTGGATGGATCGTCAGCCGGTCATGACAGCGCGGCGGGCTGCCGGCTGGGCCAGATATCTGACGCCGGCGCCGGAGTCCTTCCGTCTCGGCCTCGTGTGCCTCGGTGTCGGCGCCATCGAGGGAAAGATCGTGTCGCAGCCCGACCGTGCCCTGGAGTCGTACGCCGCCGTGCTGGTGACCGGGGGGCGCGGCTGGTTGCGGTGGGACGGCCACCACCACGACATTGTCGCGCCGGCCATGTTCTGGCTCCCGCCGGGCGTACGGCATGCCTACGCCCCGGACCCGCAAGGATGGAGCGAGTGGTGGGCGCTCTTCGACGGTGACGCGACCCAGGTGTACGAGCGATTCGGTTACATCGATCTGGACCAGCCAGTGCAGCGCCTGTACGACACAGGTGCGCTCGAGACCGCCTTTCGCACGCTGGCCAGGACGAGCCGGCCGGACGATCCGCGCAGCGACGTGGAGGCGGCCGGCGCGATGCACCAGCTGATCAGCGTCGCCTACAAGTCGATCTCCGCGGCGGGGCCGGCCCAGAGCCCGATGCTGCGTTCCCTGCAGAGCGATGCGTACCGGCCGGTGTCCGTGGAGGCTCAAGCCGGCCGCCTCGGCATGTCGGTGACCGCGTTCAGGAACGCCGTATGGCGCGCCGCCGGCTGCAGCCCCAAGGAGTACGTGCTCCGGCTGCGGCTCAACCGCGCGAAGGAACTGCTGGTGAGCACGGACCTGCCGGTCGCCGCGGTCGGCAGGCGCGTCGGGTACGACGACGCCGGTTACTTCAGCCGCCTCTTCACGCGCAGGACCGGGACCGCGCCGAGCCGGTTCCGCGAGAGCCAGCGTCAGATGGGTGGAGCCCCGCAACCCTAGCCGCCGGAAAGTCCATCCGACATGTCGATCCGTGCATGGCGGATCCGATCGGCGGTTGGCAAGGTCGTCTCCATGCTCACCTCCAACGGCTACACCCTCGACGAGTCCCGGCTGGGCGAGCTCGAGGCCGTACCCGGCGCCGAACGTCACGATCGCGATGCCCTGCTGACGCGGATCCGCCGCGACGGCTACCTCTTCCTCAGGCAGGCTC
Organism: Nonomuraea sp. NPDC004186; assembly: GCF_053603495.1. Lineage (NCBI taxonomy): Bacteria > Bacillati > Actinomycetota > Actinomycetes > Streptosporangiales > Streptosporangiaceae > Nonomuraea > Nonomuraea sp. NPDC004186. The sequence goes on from NZ_JBSGFQ010000099.1 coordinate 4,640, forward strand.
TCGATCCGGCCGCCGTGCTCGGGTTCCGCCGGTACTACTTCGAGCGGATCAGCGCGGCCGGCGCCGGTCTCACGGCACCGGGAACGGCGGCCGGGGACGGGATCGCGGCCGGGCGGGTGGATCCCGCAGCGCTCCGCCGGGTCCTGTTCACCGACATCGTTCCGGGCTCCACCTACCATGCTTTCTGCACGCAGCCCGCGATCAGGGACTGGTTCGCCTGGTTCCTCGGCGGGACGACCCACCTGCACCGTCGTAAGATCATCCGGCACACGGCGCCCGGCGAGTCCGGGATCGGCACCGCCACCCAGGCGCACTACGACCTCGTCTACATCCGCGAGGGAACGGACCGCGTGCTGTCCGCGTGGATCCCGCTCGGCGACTGCCCGGTCTCCCGCGGCGGCCTGACGTACCTGGAAGGCAGCCACCGGCGGGTCATGCGCGCGGAAGCCGAGGGCACCCTCAAGCGTCCCGCGGCATCGATCACCGCCGACCTCCCGGCGCTGGCGGCGGAGTACGGCGCTCGCTGGCTGGTGTCCGACTACCGGGCCGGCGACATGGTCATCCACACGGCTCACATCGTTCACGCCGCACTCGACAACGTCGATCCGGACGGGGTCATGCGGCTGTCCACCGACATCCGCTACCAACGCGCCGACCAGCCCATCGACCTTCGCTGGCAGGATGACTGGCACGATCGCGACGGGCTGTGAGCCCGCGGGGACGCCGCCCGGCGGCTCGCTCGGCTCCGGCCGTACTCGCACGGTTTCAGCCCTTGATCCCGTCGGCCAGCCCCGCACCGCGGATGAAGTAGCGCTGGAAGAGCAGGAAGATGACGATCGGCAGCACCACGGAGATCAGCAGTCCCGCCATGAACAGGTTGATCTGCACGTTGTCGCGGATCGCCGGAAGCATCACCGACAACGGCTGTTTGGCGCGGTCGGGGAGGACCAGCTTCGGCCACAGGTACTCGCGCCAGGCCGCGATGACGGACAGCAGCGACACGACGCCGATGATCGGCCCGGACAGCGGCAGCACCAGCGACGTGAACATCCGGAAGTTGCCGACGCCGTCGATCTTGGCCGCCTCGAACAGCTCGGCCGGCAGTTGCGCGAAGAACCGGCCGGTGATGATCACGTTGAAGGCGCTGGCGCCGGCGGGCAGCCAGATCGCCCAGTAGCTGTTGATCAGCGACCCGCCGACGATCGGAACGTCCAGCACGGTCAGGTAGAGCGGCACGAGCGAGATCACGGCGGGGATGAACATCGTCGCCAATAGCGCGCCGTTGATGATCTTGGCGTACCTCGGTCGCAGGATCGCCAGCGCGTAGCCTCCGGTCGTCGCCACCAGCACCGACACGGCCCAGTTGCCGAGGGCGATCAGGACCGTGTTGATCAGCGCCGGACCGACCCGGAGCCTGGACCAGGCGGTCTCGATGTTCTGCCACTGCGGCGGCCCGGACCACAGAGCGAGTGGGTTGGAGGCGATGTCGTGCGGTTGCGAGATCGCCGCCTTGGCCAGCCACAGGATGGGCCCGAGGCCGGCCAGGGCGAGCAGGATCAGGATCAGCGCCTGGCCGCTGCCGAGGGTCCAGCGCACCACCGGTCGCCGTCGATCCGCCGTGGAGATGAGGCCGCGGTCCTCGGACCGGGCGCTCACGTCGTGCTCCAGCGCCGCGTGAGCCGGAAGTACAGCAGCGACAGCAGGCCGAGGAAGATGGCGAGCAGCACCGACAGCGCGGTCGCCCCGCCGTAGTCGCCGTTGATGAAGGCGTAGTTGTAGAGCAGCATCAGGATCGTGGTGGTCGCGTTCGCCGGGCCGCCGCCGGTGAACAGGAACGGTTCGGTGAACACCTGGAAGGTGCCGATGATCTGCAGCAGCAGGGTGATGAGCAGGATCGTCCGCATCTGCGGCAGCGTCACGTGCACGATCCGCCGCCAGATCGAGGCTCCGTCGATCTCGGCCGCCTCGTAGAGATCCGTGCGGACGCCGGACAGCGCGGCCAGGTAGATGATCATCGTCGAGCCGGCGTTGGCCCAGGTCGCCTCAAGGACGATGCTCGGCATCGCGGACTGCGCGTCCTGCAGCCACTGGAACGGGCCGAGGCCGATGCCCCGGGCAAGGGTGTTGAACAGGCCGGAGTCACTCGCGTCGTAGAAGACCCGCCACAGCAGGATCGCCACCACCGGCGGCAGCACCACCGGCAGATACGCCAGCACCGAGAACAATGCCCGGCCACGGCGCAGCTCGCGGACGAAGACCGCGAGCGCCAGCGGCGCCGGATACCCGAACACCAAGGCCAGCAACGCGAACCACGCGGTGTTGCGCGCCGCGGTGACGAGCAGCGGATCGGCCAGGACCTTGCGGAAGTTGTCCAGCCCGACCCACTCCGCCGCGGTGACGAGGTTCGTCTGCTGGAACGCCAGGACCAGCCCGCGCGCGATCGGCCACCACGAGAACAGCCCGAAGACCACCAGCGTCGGGATCAGGAACACCAGCGTGCTGATCCCGCCGCGCCGGACCCACCGGGCCACGCGCCGCAGGACGCGCGTGGCCCGGCCGTCCTCGGGCGAGAGCGGGAGACTCACCGCCTTCGACGCCATCACGAGTTCGCCAGCAGCCCGTCGACCGCCTTCGACGCGTCCGCGAGCAGCTTGCCGACGTCGGCGTCCTTCTGGGTCAGTACGGTCTGGACGACCGAGTCGAGGTTCGCGTACACCTTCTGCCCGGCGACCGGCGGTTCGATCATGAGCTTCAGCGACGCGGCCTTGGACGTGTACGGCGTGAAGTTCGCCTGGACCGTGTTCACATACGGCTTGATCCACTCGTCGTACTGCTTCTTCGACGCCTCGTCGAACAACCACAGCATCGGAAGTCCGACGGAGTACTGCTTGTCCGCGTTCGCGGCCTTGGCGTCGGTGACCGCATGGTCCTGGTCGGTGAACTTCTCCAGCCAGAAGAACTCGGCCCACTTGACCGCGGCCTCGATCTGCTGCTTCGACGCCTTCGGGTTGAACATCTGCACGGCGCCGCCGGTCAGCGTGCCGCCGTCCGGCGAGCCGAGCGGCAGCGGCGCGACGCCGAAATCCTCACCCTTGGCGCCCATCGTGGTGACCGCGTCGCGGTAGTCGCCCGGGGTACCGATGTACATCCCGACCTTGCCGCCGGCGAACTCCTGCTGCAGCTGCTTCTGGTTGAACAGGAAGTTGCTGCCCATCGCGTTGTCGGTCCAGCGCATCTGCTGGAGCGTGGTGAGCGCGCCGTTCATCGGGGTGTCGGCGAAGGCGGCCGAGGCCTTGCCGCCGTTCACCTTCTCGATGGATCCGCCGTACGTGTAGGTCATGGCCGTGAGGACCCAGCCGCCGGTGTTGTTGGTGGTCATCATCGCGTAGCCGGCCTTGCCGGTCTTGTCCGCGATCGCTTTGGCATCCTGCCGGACCTCCTCCCACGTGGCCGGCGGCTTGTCCGGGTCGAGCCCGGCCTGCTGGAAAAGCGCGCGGTTGTAGTTGAGGCTCATCGTGTACGCCTGCACCGGCAGGCCGAAGATGTGGCCGCTGGAGTCCTGGACGGTCTTCAGCACCTCTGGGTTGATCTTCCTTCCCGCCGACGACGCCTTCACCACGTCGGTGATGTCGGCGAGTTGCTTGCGCTCGATCAGCCCCTGAACGTCGGTGTACGGGATCGCGACCACGGTCGGCAGCGTCCCGGCGGCCAGGTCGGCCTGGAACGTCTGGACGTCGTACCCGTATTCCGAGCCCTCGATCTTGATCTTCGGGTTCGCCTTCTCGAACTGCGCGACCCGGTCGGTCCAGGTCTTCAGCGCCGCCGCCTGGTCCGGCGTGGGCTTCTGCCCGACCGTGATCGTCACGGTGCCGTCGTCGCTGACTGCCGTTCCGGATCCTGACGAGCAGGCTGTGGCCGTCAGGATCGCCAGCGCGGTGACGGCCCCCGCCCTCCATCGTGTGGTCAGCACTCTTCGCTCCTTCTTTCAGCGGGTGAACGTTCCTGGCAGGAACAAGGTGGTGGTCTTCCCCGTGACGATCCCGCTCGCCCACTGCAGGGCGCCGGCACGCCCGGCGCCGTCGTCCTCGTTCAGGGCGAGGGCGATCGCGACCGGTCCGGCCGGCTGGGACTGGAACCCGAGCGCCGCCCAGGGCACCTTGACCTGGTACGACGTGACACCGTCAGCGCGCGCGATCGCGGCGGTGGCGCCGGGCGTGGTCCCGGCAGGGCTGCCGTCCGAGGTGCCGAAGGTGTATACGGCCGGCCCGGCCGGCAGAAGGGCGGCACCGATCTCGGTGGCGGACGGACTCTCACCCGGCAGCCCGTCGCTGATCGCGAACTGCAGGCTGTCGCCCCGCCACAGGGTGGCAGCGGTCCCGGTCTGGGAGAACACGTCGTCGGTGACGGCCGCGTTGATGGTCAGGCCGGTCGCGTCGTACTGGAGGCTCGCCGCACCCGAGAGGTCGGCGGGCCCGCCCCAGGGGCGGGTGAAGGCGATCCAGCCCGCGTCGGTGGTGAGGTTGATCGAGCTGCTCGGGGTCGTCGCCGAGGGCACGATCGGGTTGAAGGCGGTGGTGCCCTTCGCGGAGACCTTGTTGCCGTCGGAGGTGGTGAGGTCGACCGTGTAGGCGTAGGCCTTCCAGGGCTGGAGGCCACTGACCGGGACGCTGATCGTCGCCTTCTGTCCCGGTGCGATCGACTGGCCGGCGCCGGCTGTGCCCTTCTGCCCCGCGATGGTCCAGGTCAGGTCCTGGATCGTCGCTGCCGCGGTCGCTCTGGTGTTGGTGAGCTCGACACCGAGGCCGGCCTGCAGCGGTGAGACCTGGGCGATCTGGGGGATGATGCGGATCTTGGTCGCCGGTTCGACGCTGGTCCACGCGACCAGGCGGGCGGTCGGCCTCCCGTTGCGGGCGACGGTCGCCACCAGGTGGCGCGACCCGAGGGTGTCGCTCGCGGGGACCGGGATGGTGACCGTGGCGTCCTTGCCCGGGGTGACCAGAACCTGCTTGGTCCGGCCCGCGATCGTCACCGCGCGCGGCCCGAGGTTGCGGGCCGTGCCTTTGAGCGTCACCGTGACCGCGGTCGGCTCTATCGAGTTGGACGGATCCGCGGCCGCGACCTTCAACTCCGGCTTCGACTGCTGGGAGACCGCGGTGGCGGGTCCCTTGACGAAGAGCGGATCCTGGTCGACGGTCAGATTCACGACGCCGCCCACCGGGGTCAGGGTGGTCTTGTGGCCGTACATGTCGGTCACTTCGAGCGGGCTGCTGGTGGTGAGGTTGACGGATGAGGTGCCGGTGCCGGTCGACCAGAGCACGCGGGTGGTCGAGGCGCCCGAGCCGAAGCGGTAGGAGTACAGCGGGGACGGCAGGGTGTCGCGGCCGCTGTAGGCGAGGCCGGTGAGGGCGCGGATCGTGGTTGCCTTCGCGACCAGGCCCGGCTTCGGGGCCATGCCGGCGATCGGCCCGGCCGGGGCCTGCAGGAGGCCGAAGGTGCTCTCCTTGTCGTCCAGGTTGGTGCCGTCGTTCAGAGCGTCGTACCAGTAGAACTGGCTGACGCCGTTCGCAATCATGATCACGTCGTTGCGGATCGATTTGCGCGCCTGATCGAGCATCGAGCCGCCGAAGCTCGGCGCGGTCGGGTAGCCCTCCTCGCTGATCCAGATCGGCTTGCCGGCGCCGCCGTGCGCGTCGGCCGCGGTGCGCAGGCTCTGGATCTGGGTGTCCAGGTCTCCTTCCGGGCCGGGGAACGTGTAGATGTGCGCGTTGATCGAGTCCACGTAGGCCAGCCCACCGAGGGACAGCAGCTGGTCGCGGAAGGTGGTGTCGCCTTTGTTCGGGCCGACGTCGGCGATGACGTTCGCGTTCGGGTTGTCCTTGTGGGTCTGCTCGTACGCGGCCTTGATCAGCTGGAGGAAGCACGCGCCGGTGATGCCGCAGGCGCTGTCGTTGAAGCCGGCCATGTAGTACTCGTTGTAGGTCTCGATGTCGTTGGTGGTGCCGGCGAAGTGCTTGAGCCACCAGCTCTGGTAGCGGCCGTACGCCGCCAGGCCGTCGGGCGTGCTCGGGGTCCGGCCGCCGTCGTACAGCGGGTTGCGGTATCCGGTGACCAGCAGCGGGATGATGCGGTTCGCTTTCGCGTCCGCGATCATCGCGTCGAACCGCGGGTCGACCGCGTAGTTGCCGGGCGAGCCCGACTCGACGCGCGGCCACTCGAGGCTGTCGCGGATGTGCGAGAAGCCGGCCAGGGCGAGGGTGCGGATCAGGGCGCCGCTGAGGTCGTAGTAGTGGGACATGTGCGTGTTCACGCCCCACTTGCCCGCTGGGGATTGGATCCCTGCCGGGAGCGGCGGGATGACGGCGAGCGTCGTACCGACGACGGTCTGGCCGGCGGTGAGGCGGAGGTTGTAGAAGCCGGGCTTCAGGCCGCTGGTGCTGATCGAGCCCGCCCCGGCTGCGATCGCAGCGTTACCCGAGGCCACGGGAAGGTACTGGTCATCGGTGATGCTCCAGGCGACCGAGGACGCGGTCGAGGTGAGCGTGACGCTGCCCGCGCCCTGAGTGAAGACCAGGCTCTGGTTGGTCACCGTGATGCCGGTGGTGTCGGCGAACGAGACACTGACCGAGGAGACGCAGACCGAGCTGATGACACCGCCGGTCGCGTTCGCCATCAGGCGGATGTCGGCGCCGTTCGCGCGGTTCTGGAAGTTGACGTTGGACATCCGTAACTGCGTGGTCGCCCAGGCTCCGGAGCCGGGGAAGGAGAACCACGGCAGCGGGGTGAAGGGCGCGCTGACGCTGTCGTACTGCGCGGTGAGCTGCTGGCCCGGGCTGTCGAAGTAATTCACCGTGAGCACCGCGTCGGTGGCGCCGGCCGGGATCCGGGCCGCGTCGATGTTCAGGTAGATGTACTGGTTCTTCAGGTCGTCGCTGGTCTGCCAGCACGGCACCCCGAGCCGGCTCGACGCCGCGTGCTCGGGTGTCTTGTCCCGGTCTCCCGGCCAGGCGGTGATCCCGTCCGCGGCCACCGGGTTCGTGAAGACGATCTCGGGGTCAGCCGCGGCTGATGCCGGTGCCACCAGCTGGGTGACGGTCAGCACCACGGTCGCGACGAAGGTGAGAAGCCTGCGACGTCCGCTGCTGACTCTGCAATGGTGCATGGCGAACCTCCGGATCGACAGCGCGTTGGGTCGTCATACTGCCCGGCTAGCGCTTTCCCGACAAGAGCATCAGATTGGTTTTTTTGCTGCTATAGCTGGGCAAAGCTCGGAATGTAGCGTCGGACAGCGCTGTCCCGCTCCAGGTGGTTATCATGACAATCGTGTCGAAGGAACCGAATGGGACTCCCCGGTTGGCCGATGTCGCGCGCGCGGCGGGTGTGTCGCCGTCCACGGCCTCCCGCGTGCTCAACGGCAGTGTCCGGCAGGTCGCCGACGAGTACCGGGAGCGGGTGCTGGCCGCGGCGGAGCAGGTTGGATACACCACCAACCTCGCCGCGCAGGCGATGGTGCGCGGTCGCTATCCCGCGGTCGCGTTGGTGGTCGGCGACATTCGCGACCAGTTTTTCGCCCGGATCGCCTTCGGGGCGATGGGGGAGGCGTCCAGGCGCGGGTACATCCTGAACCTGCTCTCGACCGACGGCGACGAGTCACGGGAGCGCGATCTGGTGCAGGATCTGCGCCGGCAGCGCCCCCAGGCGCTGGTGCTGGCCAGGAAGCGGGACACGACCGCGAAGGCCGGTTCCAGGCTGATGGAGCAACTGCTCGGCTTCCAGCGCGAGAGCGGCCGGGTCGTGATCGTCGGCGAGGCCTCCGAGCCGGTCCTGGCGATCAGGCCGCCGGACTTCGACGGTGGCAAGGCGCTCGCCGGCGCCCTGCTCGGCCTCGGCTACCGGCGTTTCGTCGTCTTCCTCGCCGACGAGGCGGTCCCCTCGGAGCGCGATCGGCTCGACGGTTTCCGGGTCGGGCTGTCCGCCGGCGGCGTAGCGCTGCCGGACAGCCACGTCTACCGAGCCGTGCACAGCGTTGCGGGCGGGATGGAGGCCGCGACCGCGTATCTGGCGGATGGACCCGATGCCGAGATCATCGTCAGCACGGAGGACGTGGTCGCCTGGGGCGCGATTCATCGCTTGCGGGAGAGCGGCCTGGTGGTGCCCGACGACATCGCGGTCGCCGGGTACGGCCATCGCATGTTCAGCCCGCTCGGCGACGAGGCCGACTGGCTCACCACAATCCGGTCTCCCCTGGAGGAGATGGGCGCCGCCGCGGTGAGCGCTGCGCTTGATCCGCTGGCAAGCGACATCCCGACGCCGTCGCCGAAGATCCATCTCGGCGGCAGTACGCCGGATCGCACCATGTTCAGCGCTGGGGGGTCCGGCTGCCGTCGATGATGTCCAGAGCAGCGACCGGCCCCTGAGACGCCGCGATACCGCTCGGTCGGCGGATCGTCGGCTGCTCGCCCTCCACTGGTTGGGCGCCGCCGGCGTTGAGGAGCGTGTGAGGTGCGGAAATTCAGCCGCCGAGGTTGACCTGGGGATTCGTGGCTCGAGCATGATGAGGGCTCGGGCATCCTGCTGACGGTGTCGTGGTCCTCCCTCAACCTCATGCTCGGGCGTGTCTTTCAGCTCCTGCTGGGCCGCAGTGATCGGGCCAAGACGGCCGAGATCATGGTGCTCCGCCATCAGGTCGCCGTATTGCGCCGTCAGGTGAAACCGGCCCGATCTCCAACCGGAGGATCGGGTCGTGCTCGCGGCCTTGGCGCGGCCGCTTCCTCGCTCGTCGTGGGATGTCTTCTTCGTCCCCCCGCGACGTTGCCGCGCTGGCACCGCACGCTGGTGAAGGAAGCGCCAATGGACCCACCGCTCCAAGCGCCCGGGTCGTCCCTCTACCCGCGCGGAGGTGCGGGAGGCGGTGTTGCGCCTGGCCTGTGAGAATCCCCCGTGGGGCTATCAGCGCATCAGCGGAGAGCTGGCCGGCGTCGGCCTTCGGGTACCGCCCAGTACCGTGCGCGACATCCTCAAAAGAGCCGGGCTCGATCGGAACCTGGGTCGCTCAACAGGCCCGCAACATGGTCATGAACCTGGGAGAGCAGGCCGAGGGCATCCGATTCCTCATTCGCGACCGCGACGCCACGTTCACCGCGGTCTTCGACGAGGTGCTCACTTCACTCGCCGCCCGCGTCATCAAAACACCGGTCCGCGCACCGCAGGCCAACGCGATAGCCGAGCGCTGGGTCGGCACTATTCGAAGGGAATGCACCGACCGGCTGCTGATCTACAATGCAGGCCATCTCCGCCGAGCCCTGAAGCCATACGAACGGCATTACAACCGGCACCGTCCCCATCGCTCACGAGATCGTCGGCCGCCTCAACCGTCACATGCCCCGGCTACACTCACCGATCTCGATCAGGTCCGCCTGCAACGCCGACCGGTACTCGACGGCCTGATCAACCAGTACCGGCGGGCCGCCTAGACGGGCGCCACCGATCATAGCCACCCGGGCCCCATCACATAGGCTGACGACAATCGATATGAGCCGCGGGCGATCATGTGAACGCTAATCGCGGATCCGGGTCAGAGCAGTCGCTGAGTCACGGATCACCAGTTCGGGTTCGGGGTCGGTGATGACACCGCCTGCGCTTGGCCGCCCCGCGATCAGGTCGTAAAGCGCCTCGACGCCGGCCCGGCCGAGTTGGTACATGGGCATCCGGACTGCGGTGACGGCCGGGCGCAGGTGTTGCATCAGGTCGACGTCGTGGATGCCGACCACTGACAGCTGGTCGGGGATGGTGATGCCGAGGTCGCGTGCGGCGGCCAGGACCCCGACCGCGCTCATGATGTTGTTGACGACGATGGCGGTCGGCGCGGTTGGCGCCTGCATGGCCTGCCGGAGCCCATCGGCGCCGGCCTGCTCACCGAACCCGGTGGCCAGGTGTGGGGCCGGTGTCAGCCCGGCGGCGGCCATCGCCTGCTGGTAGCCCAGGTAGCGCTGCTGGGAGATGTATCCAGAACCCCCGACGAAGACGATGTGGCGGTGGTGGAGGTTGACCAGGAATCGGGTAGCGATCTCGCCTGCGCGGCGATCGTCTATGTCGATCCAGGGATGGTCCAGTGCATGTTCCAGGATGAGGATCGGCTTGGGGTGGGAGCTGAGTTCGGCCATCACGTCGTCGTCCAGCAGCCCTTCGCCGCGGATCAGAATGCCATCGACCGTGCCCTGACTGAGCAGCCGGGTCAGGAACTGGCTGCCGGAGCGCATCGTCTCGGCATCGCCCAGCAGGACCGTTGCGCCGTGCTCCGCCGCCGCCTCGTAGACCCCATACCGCAGCGGTCCGTAGACCGGGTTGTCGATCTTGTTGAGGATCATCGCGATCATGTCGGTTTGGTTGAGCCGCAGCGAGCGCGCCGTTTGGTTCGGCTGGTAACCCAATTCCTGCATCGCCCGGAGCACCCGGGTGCGGGTGGATTCCCTCATCCGGGTGTGGCTCGTGCCGTTGACCACCGCCGACACCACGGCGAGTGATACCCCAGCCGCCCGTGCGACGTCACGTTGCGTTGCCATGGTGGAAGCCTACTAGGTTCTTGACGTAACGTCTCACCATCCCTATTTTGATTTAACGTTACGTCAACAAGGAGTACATATGACATCGACACGTCGCACCGTCCTCCTGCGGTCCTCCTGGGCGACGGTGAACATCGGCGACGTGGCTCACTCCCCTGGCGTGGTGCGGGCGTTTCAGCGGCTCGCCCCCGAGGTCGAGGTCATCCTCTGGCCGGTGCGGCTGGAGGAGCGCGAACGATCCATGCTGCGGCACGCGTTTCCCGACCTGCGCGTCGTCGATGGCACTCTCGGCGGGGACGGGCCGAGCACCCCGGAGTTGGCCGCCGCCATCGACGGCGCGGACGTCCTGATGCACGGATCGGGCGCCGACGCCTTCCAGGGCACCGAGATCGATTGGTGGCGCGAGCACGTGGGCCGCCCGTACGGGTACTTCGGGATCACCGTGGATCCGCTGTGCCCACCGACCATGGCGACGCTGCCGGAGCTGGCACAGATGGTCGATCTGCTCCCACCGTCCTATCTCGAGGACGACGTCAAAGACCGTTTCGACAGCGCCGACTTCGTGTACTGCCGCGAAACGCTGACCCTGGCCACCCTGCGCAGCCAGAAGATAACCGGGCCCGACCTCGCCTTCGGGCCGGATGGCACGTTCGCGTTCGACCACACTGACGCCGTCGCCGCCGCTCGCCTGCTGGAGAATTTCGGCCTGCAGCCCGGTCGGTTCGCCTGCTTCGTTCCGCGGCTGCGCTACGCCCCCTATGCGAAGATCTACGGCACGGAACCGACCCGCGAGCAGATGCGGCGCGACGCGGTCAACCGGGCCACCGTGACGCACGACCTGGCGGTGCTGGCGGCGGCGATCGAGACCTGGGTACGCGTCAGCGGCCTGCCGGCCGTCGTGGTGCCCGAGATGAGCTATGCCGTCGAGCTCGCTCACGAGCAGCTTCCCAGCCTGCTCAGTCCACAGACGCTCGATCAGGTCCGGCTCCTGGACCGGTACTGGCCGCTGGAGGAGGCGACCGGGGTCTACGCCGTCTCGTCGCTGGTGGTCAGCATGGAGTGTCATTCGCCGATCCTGGCCGCACGACATGCGACCCCGACCGTCTACCTTCGGCAGCCGACCGAGACCACGAAATCTCAGATGTTCGCCGACCTCGGCGCCCCAGACCTGGTGATCGAGCTCGACCATCGTGCCGCGGCGACGGTCGTCGCGGCGGTCACCGACATCGCCACCGACCCGGCGCCCGCGGTCGCCCGGAGCAGGAGGGTCGCGGCCAATGCCGACGACCGGCTGCGGGCGGCGGTGCGAGCCTGCGTCACGGGCCGGCCCATCGGCCTGCCTGCACCGGTGGAGACCGGCGATGCGTAGCCTGCGCGACCGCTGGCGGCGCGACCGGGTCCTGCTGCTGCTGGCGCTTCCCGGGGTCACGGCGCTGCTGCTGTTCCACTATCTGCCGCTCGGCGGGAACATCATCGCGTTCCAGGACTTCCAGCCGTTCCTCGGAATCTGGCACAGCCCGTACGTCGGGCTGGACAACTTCGAGCCGGTGCTCACCGGCGACCCGGTGTTCCTCAACGCACTCGTCAACACGCTGATCATCACGCTGATCCAGGTGGTCTTCGTGTTCCCGCTGCCGATCTGCCTCGCGTTGATCCTGAACGCGACCATCAGCGAACGGCTCAAACGCCTCGCCCAGTCGATCCTCTACATGCCGCACTTCCTGTCCTGGGTCATCGTGGTCGCCCTGTTCCAGCAGATGTTCGGCAACGGCGGGATGCTCAACGCCTGGCTGCGCTCGGCCGACCTGTCCACGTTCCACATCGTCGGCGTACCCGAGTTGTTCAAACTCATGATCACATCACAGGTGATCTGGAAGGACACCGGCTGGTCGACGATCATCTTCCTCGCCGCACTGTCCAGAGTGGATCCGGCGCAGATGGAGGCCGCGGTGGTGGACGGCGCCTCGGCAGTTCGCCGCCTGTGGCACGTGACCCTGCCCGCCATCCGCCCGGTGATCGTCCTGCTGCTGATTCTGCGGCTCGGTGACTCGCTGTCCGTCGGGTTCGAGCAGATCATCCTGCAGCAGGCACAGGTCGGTGCCGGCGCCGGCGAAGTACTCGACACCTACGTCTACAACCACGGGATCGTCGGCGGCGACTGGGGCACCGCGGCCGCGGTGGGGCTGATCAAAGGCATTGTCGGTGTCGCGCTCGTGCTCGGCGCCAACCGGTTGGCCCACGCCCTGGGCGAGCAGGGGGTGTACGCCAAGTGACGAGCCGATCTGTGCCGACTGCGGTGTCCGTGGCGCGCCCCGCCGCGGGCACGGCGCCGCGGCGGCCACGCTCGGGCCGCAGCCGGCGTCCGGTCTGGATGGGCGAGCCCAGCAAGCTGGGGGTCGGTGCGCGGGGACTCGTGCTCGGCCTTGGCTGCCTGGCGGTCTTGGTGCCGTTCTGGGCGGTGCTCATGACCAGCATCGCCTCCCCGGAGGAGGTCAACAGGGCGGGCGGCTTCGTGCTGTGGACGAACGAACCGACGCTGGACTCCTACCGGGCCGTCCTGTCCGGAGGAATCGTCACCCGTGCGCTGCTGGTGAGCGCCGGCATCACCGTGGTCGGCACGGCACTCAGCCTCGTCGCCACGATCGCTCTGGCGTACGCGCTGTCGCGGCCAGGTTCGTTGCTGCAAAAGCCGATCCTGCTGATGACGGTGTTCACCCTGCTGTTCAACCCGGGCATCATCCCGATGTACCTGACGGTCAAACAGCTCGGCCTGCTGGACAGCTACCTGGCATTGATCCTGCCGGTGCTGGTGAACGCGTTCAACGTCATCGTCATGCGCGCCTTCTTCCAGGAAATCCCCGGCGAGCTGCGGGAAAGCGCCTATATAGACGGTGCCGGGGAGATGCGCATCCTGCTGCGGATCGTCCTGCCACTGTCGAAGGCGGTCGTCTCCGTGATCGGGCTGTTCTACGCGGTGGCGTACTGGAACGCCTTCTTCTCCGCGATGTTGTACCTCCAGTCGTCGGAGAAGTGGCCGCTGCAACTGGTGCTGCGCACCTACGTCGTCAACAACACCCCGATCGGGTCCGACCAGCTCAGCTCGAACCTGGAGAACCTGCCACCACAAATCTCCGTCCAGATGGCGATTCTCGTCATCTCCGTCCTGCCCATCCTGTTCATCTACCCCTTCATCCAAAAGCACTTCGCCAAGGGACTCATGGTCGGCGCCGTCAAGGGCTGACCGGTCGTCCACGCAATGCGGAAAGGAGACGTCATGGCACCCACCTTCAGCCGCCGCGACGTCCTGGCACTCGGCGCGGCAGCGGGGCTGGCCCCGCTGCTCGGGGCCTGCGGTGACGGCAGCCCGAGTTCGCCGAACAGCTCGACCGGGTCGGTCAAGCTGCCCACCCACAAGCCCGTCACCGCGGCCACGCCCGACCTGGCCGCCGAGCCGGCCGGGGTGTCGCCGGGATACTTCACCTACCCGACCTCCTCCAGCGCCGCATCACAACCGGTGAAGGGCGAAGCCGTCACGGCACTGACGTACACCTACGACCCGATCGCCCCCGCGCTCGGCTCGAACCCCTACTGGCAGAACCTCAACAGGCGACTCGGCACCGAACTGAAGATCACGTACGTCCCCTCGACCGACTACAAGAGCAAGGTCGCCACGACCATCGCCGGTGGCGATCTGCCCGACATGGTGGCTATCCAGGGCGTTGTCCAGCAGATGCCCGCCATGCTGAAGGCGACATTCACCGACCTCACCGAGTACCTGTCCGGGGACGCGGTCCTCGCCTACCCGAACCTCGCCGCCCTGCCCACCGATGCCTGGCGCAGCACCGTCTACGACCTGCGGATCTGGGGCATCCCCGTGCCGCGGGCACGGATCGGCACCGTGCTGTACACCCGGGCCGACCTGCTGGCCAAGGCAGGACTCAGCCTCCAGCCCGATTCGTGGGCCGAGTTCAAGGAGATGGCGGCCGCGCTGACCGATGAGCGGGCCGGTCGGTGGGCGTTCGGACAGATCCCGTTCAACACGATCCTTGAGATGAACGGGATCACCGGCAACTGGCCCGGCGGCACCGGCGCCTGGCAGGCCGAAGGTGGCGTCTTCACCCACTCCGGGACGACACCGCAGTTCACGCAGGCCCTCGAGGACACCGTCGAGCTGGTGAAGTCGGGGGTGATACATCCCGACCACGCGGGCGCGCCCAACACGAAGCGCAACGCGTGGATGCTGGCCGGCACGACCGCGTTCACCATCGGCGGGTATGCCGGGTGGGGCAAGTTTTACGGCCAGGCGAAAGACGTGCCCGGCTTCCGCCTGACCGGCATGCTCTCGCCCACCCGCGACGGCACAGGGACGCGGGTACGCACGCCCGGTCCGACCCTGTCCAGCTTCACCGCTATAACCAAGACCGACAACGCTGACCGGATCAAGCAGATCCTCAAGGTCCTCGACTGGTTGTGCTCACCCTTCGGCAGCAGCGAGTACCTGGCCCTCCGGTACGGCGTCGAGGGCCAGACGTTCACCCGCAACGGCTCCGACCCGACCCTCACCGAGGGCGGGCGCAGCCAGGTATTCCTGCCGGTGCGGTACCTCGCCGAAGCATCGCCCGTCATCTACGAGCCGGGCAACCGACAGGCCGTACAGGACCAGCACGACCACCAGGTCGCCGGTGTCCCGCTCGCCGTCGCGGACCCGACCCTCGGGCTGTACTCGGAGACCGCCGCCAGCAAGGCTGCCAGCGAGCAGCAGGAACTGGACGCGGTGCTGCTGGAGATCCAGCTGGGGAACAAGCCCGTCTCGGCGTGGCAGCCGGCCATCAAGAAGTTCATGGACCGGGTGGGCAACAAGATCAAGGCCGAGTACGAGGAGCAGGCGGGTGGTTGACGCGCTGGACTCAGCTGACACTCTCACGGGCTTAGGGAGAAGACAGTGGTGAGACGGAGCAAGTTACGTTGGTACACGCGTAGTCGGGCCCGTGCGGCGGTCGTGCTGGCTCTGGTGGCGGCGGTTCTGTCGCCGGGCAGTGCCGCCGTCGCCGACATGTCGGATCTCGGTAGGCTGCTCGACCTGACGCGCCCGGGGCTCGGCGCGGTGGCGGCTGAGCTGGCCGCCGGTGACGAAGCGGGCGCCGCGAGCGAGCTCAAGGCGTATTACGCGGGCCGCGCCGACGTCCATTACCCGGCTCCGGCCGAGGGCCTGGGCGGTGGCGACTCGGGCCCCGACGAGCTCGCGGCGGGGATCTTCCGGTTCGGCGCCGAGACCCGCAACTTCTACAACAGCGCCGAGCAGCGGATCGACATCGACTGGCAGGACCTTTGGGGTGGGACGCAGACCACCCCGGGCAGCGCGCAGACTTTGATGAGCGACTTCACGTTCATGCCCAAACTGACATTCGCTTACGTGTCCGAGAGTGACCCGGCGAAGCGTGCGGCGTACGCGGCGGCGTGGATGGACATCTCGCTGGACTTCTTCGCCGACAATCAGAGCTGGCCGCAGGGCCGCAACCTGTCGGCGGCCAAGCGGCTCGCCCAGCTGGTCAGCGCGTTCTCCGTGTTCCGGACCGATCCTGGCATCGACCCGAGTGATCTCGTGGCGTACCTGTCCGGCGTGCACGCCACGGCGGACTTCCTCGTCGGCGTGATGCAGATACATGTCGGAAACAACTGGTACATGTCGATGGCCCGCTCCGTCCACGCGGCAGCCGTGTTCCTGCCCGAGTTCTCGTCATCGTCTGGCTGGGAGTGGTTCGCGGTGCGCTCGGCCGAGCGGTTCCTGCGCGCGTACTTGAAGGGCGACGGTGTGTACCGCGAGCCGGCGTTCAACTATCAGGCATACGTGGCGGATATGCTCAACTCCGTCATAGCAGTCGCGGATGCCAACGGGCGAACCGTTCCTGATTCGCTCGTCCAGGGGGCGGACTGGATCGCGGATTCGCTGTTCGCGACCCGTCAGCCGAATCTTGAACCCGCGGCGATCGGCGACACGCCGAACAACTACGCGGGCACGTCGGCCATTCGCAGGAGCGGTGTACGCAACTCCTGGCCCGATTTCACCTGGGTCGCCTCCGGCCGAACGGAGGGAACCGCCCCGACGCTGTCGTCCACGGTGTTTCCGATCAGCTTCGCGGTTCAGCGTTCCGGGTGGGACGCCGATGCCCGGTACATGCTGATCAACAACCAGAATTCCAGTTACACTGCCTCGCATCGGCATCCGGACGACCTCAGCCTGGTGATGGCGGCGTACGGGCGTCCGCTGATCGTCGACTCCGGGGTGGGGGACTACAGCGCGACTCAGACGAACGACTGGATGCGCCGTGAAACCGAGGCGCACAACACCATCGAGGTCGACGGAGTCCCGCAGACCGCCGGCGTCCCCCGCACAACGTCGCTGTGGCGCTCGAACGCGGGCCTCGACATCTACCGCGGTGCGGCGATGGGCTACCGGCCGGTCGCGCACGATCGCGCGGTCTACTTCGTCAAGCCCGGCTTCTGGGTGGTCTCCGACGACCTCACCGGCGACACCGCCGCGCACGACTACCGGCAGCTCTGGCACTTCCCCGGTGATCCGGTGACCGTCAATCCCACGACGAAGGTCGCCACGGTCGGGTTCGACACCGTGCCGGGAGCCGCGCCCGTTGCCGGCGTGCGGCTCATCCCGGTGGCGACGGCCGGCGCCGCGGTAACCCCCAGGGTCCACAAGAATGGCGCCGTACGCGTCGGCGAGCAGGTACTCACCAACGTCGACTACCTGTCGTACGACTGGTCCTCCACCGGGCCGACGGGACTGGACACGGTCGTGGTTCCCGGCGAGGCCGGCCCCGCGCCCTCGGTGACGGCGAAGCGCATCGCCATGCCCGGGGTGAGTCACTCCGTGGCGACGGCGATGGAGATCGCCCTGCCAGACGCGACCGGATTCTTCTACCTTTCGCGCGAGGCGACTCCCTCGTCGAGGGCGTTCGGGGCCGCCACCACCAACGCCGAGACCGCCTACCTCGAGCGTGCTTCGGGCGGCGGGCTTACCAGGTACGCGCTGACCAGAGGGTCGTCGCTGATCGACCAAGGCAACACCGTTATCAGCGCATCCGCACCGGTGTCCGATATCAGTGTGGAACTGCGCGGCACGACCGCCCGGATCTCGCTTGGGGACCCGTTCACCGGCACGCTCTCCATCAACGCGCCGAACGCGAACGCGGTGACGGTGAACGACACCCCGATCGCGTTCACCCGCACGGGCAACCTCACCACCGTGTCACTCGAGGAACACTTTGCCCCGGCACCCGTGCTCAACGACGAGTTCGACGATGCCAGCCTGGACCGCACCGTCTATGACTTCAACGGATCCTTTGGCGGCTGGACGCCGGTGCAGGGCACCTGGGCGCTCACCGGCGCACAGGCGGACACGCAGCTGGCACAGACCTCGACTGCGGACATGGTGTCGTTCGCGGCGCTGCAGGACGTACCCGATGACGTGGTCATGGCCGCGGACATCGTTCCCGGGGTACGCGGCCAGACGACCGCCCGTACCGGTCTCGCGTTCCGCTACCACGATTCCCGCAACTACTACCGGGCCGAAGTGCTCAACTCCACGTCGGGAGCGACGCTGCAGCTCGTGAAGATATACGACTCGACGACCACGGTTCTCGCGGAGACCGCACTGCCGATCGGCGCCAACTCCCCGCACAAGCTGGTCGTATCCGCGATCGGGAGGCATCTGAGCGCCAAAGTCGGCGACACGTCGATCTCCGCGGACGACGGACAGCTGCCCACGGGTGGTGCCGCCGCCTTTACGCATCGGCGGGCCGCGACCTTCGACAACATCGTGATCAGGGAAGGGCTCGATCAGGCCAGTTGGCGAGGAATAACAGGGTCTGTGTCCGTCGCCTCGGGCAAGTTGCACCTCACGCCGCCTGCCGGTGGCCGGGCGCACGTACTGGCCGACTCGACACTGCCGACGCGCTTCTCCGAGGCGTGCGACTATGTCGTGGAGACCACGGTCACGATCGACGGATCCGTCGGTAACGCAGGAATCTCGCTGCGAGACACCACGGACGCGTACGGGTATCGGATCCACGTCGGCAAGACGAGCAACGGAACCCAGTACGCGAGCATCATCCGCGAGGCTCACGCGTCGGGTCCCGTCACAGTGGCCACGGCATCCATCAGCAACCCGTTGACAGGTCCCGTGCGACTGGGTGCGGCGATTCAGGGCGACCGCATCACCGTGACGTTGAACGGCGTTCAGGTCCTGAAGGGTCGCGACACCGTTGTGCGCAGCGGCGGCGTCGGGCTTTACGCATCCACGGAGAGCTCGTTCGAGAACGTCACTGTCGCTCGGTCCTGCGGGGGGCGGGAGCGCCTGCGGCCAAGTGCCCCCGGCGCCAGCAACCGCTGGGACCACCACGACTAAGTGGTCTCGCTCGTAAATCCTTCGGGGGTTACGCGGCTGAGGCGAGTACGGCAGGCTCCCGTACGTCAAGAGGTCGTCGACCACACGGTTTCCGGTCGGCGCATCGTGTGGCGGTGGTTGAACGACCGGACCATCCAGCCTCGAAACAAGCGCCGAACATCGGCTCTGGACAACATCACGCAGCCCTCCTGGAACCGTGAATTGACACTCGGATCACTGGGGAAAAGTCGTTCGTCATGGATGTCGTGGACAGCAGCTCAGGTGCTACAGGTAATGACCGCTTATGAAACATCGGCAGCGTCAGCCCGGCAGATGCGTTCACCGTCCGGCGGCCAGCCAGGCGCTCGCAGGCCAGGACGAGCGGGCCACCTCCTCCTTCACACCGGAGGCGCGGCCAAAGCAGTGGCGGCGGTGCAGATCGATCGCCGCGAAACGGGTAGGGCACAGACCAGCGGCTGCGGCCGATCTGTCGAGAGGAAGGCGGGGGCAGGGTGACGGATCAGGCCGAGCAGATGCTGGGCGGGCTGGCTCTGGCCGGTCACACGGTCCCCTTCGAAGACATGCCCCGGAAGGTGGCCGAGTGCGGCGCACGGGCCGGCTTCTTTCATCCCTGGATTTATGTGGCCGACCTGCAAGAGCAGCTCCTGGTGCCGCTGCCCGGCCAGCACGACGGCTCCGGTCAGGAACTGCTGCCCCTGGGCATCGACACCACCGTCGCCGGGCGCGCCTTTCGCAGCGTGGAACTCGTGCCCGCCGCGGCCCCTCAGGACCCGGCCTCCGGCGGGACGCCGGCCGCCGCCGGGCCGCAGCGAGGGCCGCAGCGGGTCTGGGTGCCGCTGCTGGACGGCACCGAGCGCATCGGCGTGCTGGCCATCACCGTCCCCGGCCTGAACGAGGCCACCCAGCTACGGGTACGGCAGCTGGCCGCCCTGCTGGCCGTGATCCTGGTCAGCAAGCGCCAGGCCAGCGACACCTACGCCCGACTGGTGCGCACCCGGCCGATGGAGCTGTCGGCCGAGGTGCTGTGGTCGCTGCTGCCCCAGCGGGCCTTCGCCAACGAACGGGTGGTCATCAGCGCGGCCCTGGAGCCCGCCTACGTGGTCGGCGGGGACGCCTTCGACTACGCCGTCGCGGGCGACACCCTGCACCTGGCCATCTTCGACGCGATGGGCCATGACACCGCGGCCGGGCTGACCGCCACCCTGGCCCTGGCCGCCTACCGCAACCACCGGCGCCGCGACGCCGATCTTGTGGAGGCGGGCGAGGCCATCGACGCGGTGATCGCCGAGCAGTTCGGCCAGATGCGCTACGCCACCGCCATCTTGGCCACGCTCGACATGCGGACCGGCCGACTCACCTGGGCCAACCGCGGCCATCACCCGCCGCTGATCATCCGCCGCGGCCGGGTGGTGGCCGTCCTGGACGCCCCGCCCGACCCGCCCATGGGCTTCAACCTCGGCGCACACCAGCCCCCGGCCGGCTACCAGCTCGAACCCGGCGACCGGCTGCTGCTCTACAGCGACGGCATCATCGAAGCCCAAAGCCCCGACGGCCAACTATTCGGCCTGGACCGCTTCACCGACTTCATCATCCGCCGCGAAGCCGACGGCCTAAGCGCGCCGGAAACCCTGCGCCGGCTCATCCAGACCATCCTGGACCACCAGCACGGCCGCCTCCAAGACGACGCCACCGTGCTCCTGGTCGAATGGCGCGCCCAGCAACACTTCGCCGGCCCGGACCCGGCCAACCCGGCGAGCGCCCTGGCACCCCGACCGCGGTGACGGCGGTGGTGAGTCCGCGGTTATCTCAGCGCTACACCTCCCGGCCCCCGGCCCGCGGCCCACACCCATGATGAATGCGCAGTTCGAACTGCGCAGCCCGGTCAGCGCCGATCTCGGATGGATCCGCGACCTGATCCGCATCTTCGCCAGGAACACCGGCCTGACTGGTGAGCGGCTGGAGGACCTGGTGATGGCGGTCAACGAGGCGATCACGAACGTCTTCGACCACGGCGGCCGGGGTCACCGCGCGCAGCCACCGGCACGGCCTGACCGTCGAGATCCTCGACACCGATGGCCGGCTCACCGCCGGCCACCTCGCCCGCGCCCACATCGATGCCACCGTCAGCAGCGGGTACGGCCTGTGGGTGATCCAGCAGCTGTGCGACGACGTCGGCGTGCAGCAGACTAGCCGGGGATCGATGCTGAGCCTGCACATGCACTACGGCCCGACACCCGTCATATCCCGCTTTAGGATGCGGTCGGGGGTGTTGACCGTGGCTTCTGCTTCCGACGCCCGGCATCGGAAGCTGCGGATTGAGCGCACCTGGCCTTGGGCGCCCAGGCGTTCGTCCTCGCCTGCCAGCGCCTTACCTGCCTACCGGCCCTCGCCGCGAGGATCAGACGGGGACACTCCCCAGGCCCGTGGAACCTGGCGCACAACAATCGACCCGCGGCACCGACACACCGACGATCACGGTGAAGTACAGGGCCGACGTCGCGAAGAACATGCCGTCGCCGATGGAGTTGCTCAAACTCGGCGAGCCCGAGCGTGCGCTCGGAGGCTCATCAGCCCACTTGTGGGGAACGGGTACGACCGCGCTTGAGCTCGAAGAACCCGTCGGTCGCCGTAGTAAGGAGGATTCCGTCCCACAGCCGTCCCGCCGCCTCGCCGCGGGGCGCCGGGGTTACCACCGGCCCGAAGAACGCGTTCACCGACCCGTCTGGGGTGGGGACGTGGATCACCGGTGTGCCGAGGTTCTCCCCGACAGGGTCCAGGCCCGCGCGGTGACTGGCGAGGAGCGCCTCGTCGTACTCTGCGGAGTCGGCGGCATCCGCCAGCCGTTCGGGCAGTCCCACCGCGACCAGCGCCTTCGTGAAGAGCTCCCGGCCGATAGGCATCTTGACGTGATGGATCAAGTTGCCGAGTGCCGTGTAGAGATCACTGAGCACGCCGTTTCCAAAGGTCTGCTCAGCTGCGATCGCAACCCGCACAGGAGCGCGGGTGTCACCCAGCCACTCCCGATACCAGTCCTCCAGATCATCGCGACGCTCGTTCAGAATGGCCAAGCTCATCACATGGAACCGGGCCTGAACGTCGCGAACCTGCTCCACTTCGAGCAGCCAGCGAGAGGCGTTCCACGCCCAAGGGCATTTCGGGTCGAACCACATGTCTATCTGCACAGCGGCATTCAATCTCAGCGCATTGACCCTACAGAAGAGCCGATTCCTGGCAATCTGATTGGGCCAACCGCCACGCCCGCTGGTGCGCGACCACAGAGCTTGCCAGGCCCAGTCAGCCCGTGTCCCCGAGATACTCATCCACGCGGTGGCGGAACCCGGGCAGTTGCTGGCCTCGGCCGCGGTGTCCCGCTCGACTGGTCTGAATCACGACAAGAGCGTGGCCGAAACAGCGACATAAACCGTGGCACGTCACAGGTTCGCGCCGCGCAGGTCCTGGCCCGGGGCCGATCGTAGGCACGAAGGGAAAGCTGGCGGTCAGCGTGCAGACGGGCGCCAGGCGTGCCGGCGGCGAGGAGGACCCGAGCCCACCAGGGCGAGACGGTCACCCGCAGCCAGGGGCGGCGCGGCTGGGCTGCCCGCGCCAGGCAACCGAGCAGGGTAAGCAACAGTTCTTGAGCTGAGGGCGCTGGATCCTCCTCAGTCTGCACGCTCACTGCCTGCGAACTGCGTCCTTCTCCTGTTTGCCGGATCGATCATCACCCTGTGCGGTGCCAAAACGTGGATACTGCTCCTGAGCTGGGCGTTCGTAGAGCGATCAGGCTGCTCTGCGGTACTCGTTGATCAGTCCTGTGACGGTCCTTCGGCGGTGAATCCGGGAGGACATGTCGATCACCTGGCTGGGGTCGTGCAATGGAGGACGGAGGGAACGGCCCTGATGCGGGCGATGATGGTTGAAATGGCGTTCGTACTCGGTTAGGCCTTACGCAGGTGCCGCTGGCCATGGATGAGCAGGTGGTTGAGGCACTCGCGGCGTAGCGTTCCCACGAACCGTTCAGCGAACGCGTTGGCCCGTGGCGATCGGACGGGCATCTTGATGACCCTTACACCAGCGGCGGTGAACACCTGAAGGTGCCGGCGCGCTCGCCCAGGTCTATCAGCAGGTTCCGGGCTTGCTGGGTGGTCCATGCGCCGGTCGGGTTGGAGGTGTGGCCCAGCAGGTGCACGCGGCGTGTCTCGATCTCCATGGCGAAGAAGAGGTACAGGCGTTTGAGGAACACGGTGTCGATGTGCAGGAAGTCGCAGGCCAAGATGCCGGAGGCTTGCGAGGTGAGGAACTGTCGCCAGGTCGGTGAGGTCTGGCGTGGTGCTGGGTCGAGGGCGGCCGCGGTGAGGATGCGGCGGATGGTGCCTTCTCCGATCTGATGGCCGAGGCCGAGCAGTTCGCCCTGGATCCGCCGGTGCCCCCATCGTGGGTTCTCTCTGGCCGGCCGGATCACCAGCTCACGCAGTTCATCCGGGATCGGCGGACGCCCGGTCGCGTTCGGGTAGGTCCAGCGTCGGCTGAGCAGTCGGCGGTGCCAGTCCGGCAAGGTGCTCGGCGTCACGATCCGGTGGAGGCGAAGCCGAGTGGGCAGCAGTCGTGCCAGTGCGGCAAGCAGAGCGCGGTCGGCCCAGTCTGGTCGTGGACGGGAGACCTGACGACGCAGGACGGCGACCTCATGACGCAGCACCAAGATCTCCACGTCCTTGGATGTGTCGCCCCGCGCGAGTAGCGTCAACCAGCTGAACAACCGGACCATCATCAGATACAGCAGGCGTAGAAACACCAGTGCCGAGGATAGAAGGCCAGGCCAGATGTCATGGACGAGTTTTGGCACCGCACACGCACCGCCCGGGAAGGCGTTGCAGGTCACCAACTACGCGAGCAACCTCCGGCGGCTGGGCTTCACCGACGAGGACCTCTCCGGCATCGGGAGCGGCCGCGTCATCGTCGCACTGCTTGCCTACGGCGACCCGGCCGACCTCGCGCGCGGCCTGACCGCGCACCTCGATGCCGGCGCGGACCACGTCGGCGTCCACGTCGGACTCGGCGTCCAGGCGCCGCAGCCAGTGCTGCTGATCGGCACCGCGCAGAAAAGAGTCGGCCCGCTCGGCGAACTCCACGTAGTAGTGCGCGTGGGCGCGCCGTACCCACTCGTACTCGGTTTCCCGCAGCCGCTCCAGGAGGTACGCCGAGACCGACTCGAGCAGCCGGTACCGGGTGCCGTCGGCCTCGTGGGCGACCAGCACGAGGGAACGGTCGACCAGACGGGTCAGCAAGTCCAGGACCTCGGCGGGCTTCACACCGGCACCGGCGCAGACGGCCTCGGCGGCCTCCAGGGTGCAGCCATCGGAGTGGACGGCGAGCCGGCGCAGCATCGCCTGCTCGGCCGCGGTGAGCAGTTCCCAGCTCCAGTCGATCATCGCGCGCAAGGTCTGCTGCCGCGCCGGGGCACCCCGATGGCCGCCGGTGAGCAGCCGGAACCGGTCGTCCAGACGCCTGGCCAGCTCACGCACGCCAAGGACCCGTACCCGTGTCGATGCCAGCTCCAGGGCCAGCGGAATCCCGTCGAGCCGGCGGCAGACAGAGGCGACCGCATGGGCGTTGTCGTCGGACAAGGCGAAGCCGGGCGAGGCCGCGACAGCACGCTCGAGGAACAACCGCACCGCGCTCGACGTGCGCAGCACCGCCTGGTCGGCCGAGTCCGCAGGCATATCAAGTGGGGGCACCAGCCACACCTGCTCGCCCGAGATGCTCAGCGGTTCCTGGCTGGTGGCGAGAATCCGTACTCCCGGGGCGGCCCGCAGCAGGGCCCGGGCCAGGCCCGCGGCGGCCTCGATGACATGCTCGCAGTTGTCCAGGACCAACAGCAGGCGCTGGCTGCGAAGCGCGTCGGACAGGCGGTCGAGCAGTGTGCGCGGCCGCCTGCCCGACAGCGGGCCAGGACCGGCGTCGTCCCGGACTCCCAGCGTCGCAGCCACCACCTCGGCCAGTTCATCGCCCGTGGTGGCCGCAGCGGACTCCGTCGAGAAGGCCTGCGCGGCCAGCTCCACCAGCCAGACACCGTCCGCGTAGGAACCGGTCAGGCCGGAGGCCACCTCCACCGCCAGGCGCGTCTTGCCGACCCCGCCGGGCCCCGTCAACGTCACCAGGCGGCCCGCCGCGATCAGGGCGCGGACCTCCTTCAAAGAGTCCGACCGTCCGATCAGGCCGGTGGCCGGGGTGGGCAGGTTGGTGTGACGGCGCGGGGTGGACGTGGGCGCCGTGACGGTCTGCAGGGCTGGGGCCTGCTGAAGGATCTTCCGTTGCAGGGCGGCCAGTTCAGGGCCCGGCTCGAGGCCCAGTTCCTCCTCCAGACGGCGGCGTAGATCCTGATAGCTGTCCAGGGCTTCGCTCGCCCGGCCCGCGCCGTACAGGGACCGCATATGGGCCGCGCGCAGCCGCTCCCGGAGCGGGTGGCGGCCGGTCAGGTCGCCGAGCTCCCCGGCAAGAAGACCGTGCTCGCCCAGCTCGAGGCGGGCCTCGGCCTGTTCCTCGAGGGCCAGCAGGCGCTGCTCCTCCAAGCGCGTGATGGCGGCGCGCGCGAAATCCTCGTCGATGAAGTCGGCGAAGGCGGGGCCGCGCCACAACGCCAGCGCCTCGGTGAGCAGGTCGGCACGCTCGCGGGGGTCGGCGGCGATACGGGCCTGTGTGGTGAGTGCGGTGAACCGGCCTGCGTCCACGGCCTCGTCCGCCACGTCGAGGACGTAGCCGAGGGCCCGGTGCACCACCAGGCCCTGCTCCCCGGACCCGGCAAGCACCCGCCGCAGCCGCGACACCAGGGTCTGCAGGGCACCCGTGGGATTCGCCGGCGCCGCGTCGCCCCACAGTTCGTCCACGAGCCGGTCGGCGGAGACCACCTGCCCCCGGGCCGTCAGCAACGCCGCGAGCAGCGCGCGCACCTTCGACTCCGGCACCACCACGAGTTCACCGTCCGCTGACCAGACGGCAAGCGGACCCAACACCCCGAAACGCATGGACTCACCGTACGGCCACGTGGTCATCACCCGGCGTGTCAGCGCACCGCAAGAAGACCGACAGAAAACCGCGAGTCCAGGCCCGCACTCTCTGTGCGTGGCGGTCGGAACCGGCGCGCCACACGCACCTCGCACACCGTATGACCAGGGAGTCAATGATGAGCAAGTTCGCAGGCAAGAAGGCCGTCGTCACGGGCGGTACCCACGGAATGGGCCTGGCCATCGTCAAGGCGCTCCTGGACGGCGGGGCCGAGGTCGTCCTCACGGGCCGCAACGAGACGACGATCGAGCAGGCGCGCACGGAGCTGAAGCCCGACGCCGCGCACGTCGTACGCTCCGACGCGGCGAGCATGGCCGACATCCGCGCCCTCGGCGCCACCGTGCAGGACAGGCTCGGCCGGATCGACTATCTCTTCGTCAACCACGGCATCGCCGAGGTTCAGACGCTCGAGGAGGTCACCGAGGACTCCTGGGACCGGCACTTCGCCGTTAACGCCAAGGGCGCCTTCTTCACCGTGCAGAGCCTGTCACCGCTGATCAACGACGGCGGGGCGATCGTCTTCACCACCGTCGCCAACGACCTGATCTTCCCCGGCCTGAGCGCCTACTCCGGCTCCAAGGAAGCGGTGCGCGCGATCTCCCACGTCCTGGCGGCCGAGCTCCTGCCTCGCAAGATTCGCGTCAACTCCGTCGCCCCCGGCTACATCAAGACCCCGACCATGGGCGTCGCCGGGCTGACCGAGGAAGAACGCCGCGAGTTCGAGCGGCAAGGCAGCGAGACCACTCCGCTGAAGCGCAATGGCACCGTCGAGGAGGTCGCCGCAGCCGCGCTCTTCCTGGCCGCCGACGCGACCTTCACCACCAACGCCGAGTTCCCGGTCGATGGCGGGTTCGCCCAGGGCCTCACCAGCGCGCACTGAGGCTAGCCCCCGCTTCCGGCCGCCGCCCGGCCCATGTGCGGGGCGGCGGCCTGTGATCAGAAGAACCGAAAGGTCAGACCCATGACTTCGAGTAGTGCCGTGGGCCGTACACGAGCCGGCCGGCGGGAGTGGACCGGGCTCGCGATGCTGGCCCTGCCCAGCGTCCTGCTGTCGCTGGACGTGACCCTCCTGCATCTGGCAGTGCCGCACCTGGGAGCGGCGCTTGCACCCAGCAGCACCCAGATGCTGTGGATCATCGATATCTACGCCTTCATGATCGCCGGGTTCCTGGTCACCGCGGGTACCCTGGGCGACCGTATCGGCCGGCGCAAGCTGCTGCTCAGCGGTGGGCTGGCCTTCGGCGCCGCCTCGCTGCTCGCCGCCTACGCCGGAAGCCCCGCGATGCTGATCGCCGCCCGGGCTCTGCTCGGCATCGCGGGCGCGACCCTCATGCCCTCCACACTTGCCCTGATCAGCAACATGTTCCAGGACCCCAAACAGCGGGGCACCGCCATCGGGATCTGGGCTGCCAGCTTCTCCGTGGGCATCGCGCTCGGCCCGGTCGTCGGCGGAGCCATGCTGGAGGCGTTCTGGTGGAGTTCGGTCTTCCTCCTCGCCGTCCCCGTGATGGCTCTGCTGCTGATCACCGGACCGCTGCTGCTGCCCGAGTACAAGGACGAGAACGCAGGCCGGATCGATCTGATCAGCGTCGTCCTGTCTCTGGCCGCCATGCTGCCCGCCATCTACGGCGTCAAGGAGATCGCCAAGCACGGTGTGCAGAGCGCGCCCCTGATCGCCCTGGTGGTCGGCCTGGCCTTCGGCATCATCTTCACCCGCCGTCAACTACGGCTCGAGAACCCGATGCTGGACCTGAGCCTGTTCCGCAGCCGGGCCTTCAGCGTCGCCCTCGGCGTGATGCTCTTCGCCGCCGTCGCCATGGGCGGCATCTACCTCTTCGTCACCCAGTACCTGCAGATGGTCGCCGGACTCACGCCGCTGAAGGCGGGCCTTTGGCTGCTGCCCGCCGCGGGGCTCTTGATCGCCTCGTCGATGTTCGCCCCGATCGTGGCCCGCCGGATCCGCCCTGGCAACGTCACCGCCGTCGGACTGATCCCTGGGCAGCCTCGGCACCACCGTCTATCGCAACGGCGTCGCCGGCGAACTCCCCGCCGATACCCCGGCCTGGGTGGCTGCCGCCAGCCGAGACACCCTCGCCCGGGCCCTGGACGCCACCCGTGACCTGCCCGGATCGATGGCCGACCAGATCATCACACCCGCCCGCGAGGCCTTCGCATCCGGCCTCAACGTCGTAGCCCTCATCGGAGCGATTCTGGTCACCGCACTTACGATCCTCGCCCTCACCATGCTCCGCCACGTACCTCCCGCCAACGCGGCCACGGCGCAGCCTGCGGAGACCACCGAGGCGATCCCCCTCAAGGTCGACGGTGCAAGCCGAGATGAACAGCCGGTCTGAGTGGGATCGGCAGGAATCCATGTGTCTCGTCCCCGGCCCTGGCGCCTTTCGAACGGCGCCACACCGGGACCAGTTCGTTCTCCTCACAGAGGGGCGCACGCAGACCTTCCCATCACCCTGCAGGCACCGGGTTCTCCACCGGTTAGCCAGCGTTCCACCAGCTCAAACAGCTCACGGAGATCAGTGAAGATTTCGAACCTGTGCACAGAAAGGCACTCAAATGACTCCTCGACCCTGCACCACCCAACGGCACGCGACTCCGCGCTTCGACCTCAACGCAACAGGTACAACTGCACGTGACCACGCAATAGGCGCCGGCGCACTTACAGGTCATACCGCCCATGCCGCTGCAAATGGCACGGCTGGCGTGCTCGTCTCGAACGCCGGATACGCCTGCGGCACGGCCGAGCGTGAGCTCGCGGCCGATGCCGGGTCCGCCCAAGGCATCGCCGGAGACCGCTGATGTGGGACGACGCCGCCGACAGCCCTGACCCCTCGGTCGCCGAGCACGTCCTCCGCTACCTGGCCACGGACGGCCGTGACGGCTATCTGGAAGGAGGGGTGACCAACCTCGTCCTCACCGTCAAGGGCAGGAAGTCGGGCCGGTGGCTGCGCACGGGGCTGTTCTTCGGTGAGGACGACGGCCGCTACGTGCTGGTGGCGTCCGGCTCGGCCATCACCCACACGCACCCCGCGTGGTACCTCAACGTGGTGGCCAACCCGGAGGTCGGAGTGCAGATCCTCGGCGAGCGGTTCACCGCCCGAGCGCGTACCGCCGAAGGGCCGGAGCGGGAGCGGCTCTGGCGCATGATGACCGAGCTCGCGCCGGTCTACCGGACCTACGAGGCCAAAAGCCGCAGGCAGATCCCCGTGGTCGTCCTGGAGCACATCTGACCGAGCCGGGCCGACGGCGCCCGCCCCGCACCAGCTCATCCGCGGCGGGGAGCCACGGTAGTCGCATGCACCGTGTCCCGCTCGAAAACACGGTTTCGGGCTCTGAGCTGGGGTTCTGCTGCGCGATCAGTGCGGCGGCTGTCACCATCGCGGGGTGTCGTTGTCGCTGATCTACAGGGTGGTTCGGTGCTTGTGCAGCCTTGTGGCGGTGCTGGTCCGCTCTGATTTGTCCAAGGAAGCTGAGCTACTGGTGCTGCGTCACGAGAGCCAGGTGCTTCGACGTCAGCTCGGTGTCCGGCCGCAGCGGGGTCACGCCGCCAGGGCTCTGGCTTGCGGCGTTGTCGCGGCTGGTCCAGCGCCGCCGGTGGGCGGAGGTGTTCCCGGTCACCCCGGCGACAATCTTGCGCTGGCATCGCAACCTCGTGGCGCGGAAGTGGACCTTCACCGGGAGGCGGAGCCCGGGGCGGCCCTGCACCCGCCGGCCGGTCAAGGCACTGATTGTTCGGATGGCGCGGGAGCACCCGATCTGGGGGCACAGGAGAATCCAGGGCGAGTTGGCCCGGCTGGGGTTCCCGATCGCGGCGTCCACGGTGTGGGAGATCCTGGGCGCGGCCGGTATCGATCCGGCGCCCCGCCGGGCTGGGCCGGGCTGGCGGCAGTTCCTGACCGCTCAGGCCCATGCGATCATCGTGTGTGGCTTCCTGGTGGTCGAGACACTGCTGCTCAAACGGCTGTATGTGCTGGTCTTCATCGAGCACGGTACCCGGCGGCTGCATCTGGGTGGGGTGAGCGCGCACCCGACCGGGGCGTGGAGGGTGCAGCAGGCCCGCAACCTGGTGATGGGCCTGGGGGAGTGCATCGCCGGGCTACGGTTCTTGATCCACGATCGGGACCCGCTCTTCACCGTCGCTTTTCGGGAGGTCTTCACAGCCGAAGGGCTATGGACCATCACCACCCTGCGCCGTGAACTCCTGGACCGGATTCTGATCCTCAATGAACGCCACCTGGCCCTCGTGCTCCAGGAGTATCTGATCCACTACAACGGGCACCGGCCGCACCAGTCCCGGCACCAACGGCCCCCGGACACCGTAACGCAGGCCGCCCGCGACGTGACCGACCTCAACGACCTGCGATCCATCCGCCGGAAACCCGTCGTCGCAGGCATGATCAGCGAATACCGCCACGCCGCGTAACCGCAGCTCAGGACACGTAACTCAATATTCGAGCGGCACACCATGTTATGGCTGCTGGTGTGGGTGCTGGATCTCTATGAGTTCCTGCGGGTGATATGCGCGCCTTGGCGTGGGGTGTCAGGCGGGGACGAGCAGGGTGGTCAGGAGGTCGTCCAGGGCGATGAGGCCCTCGACGTGGCCCGCCTCGGTCCGGATCAGGGCTATCTGGCTGTGCGCCTCACGTAGCCTGGCCACCGCCTTGGCGACCGAGACGCCGGGCGGTAGCACCGGAAGGCGGTAGGCGAGCTGCTTGGCCGTCGATGCAGCGTTGCGCCTGTGGGCCAGGTACGCGTCGCGTACGTGGACCACGCCTACCGGGTCGGTGATCGGGCCGACGATCAGGCGGGAGAGCTTGGTGCGCACGGCCACGTCGATCACCTGCTGGGGGGTCGCTGCGGCGGGCACGGTGACGACCTTCTCCACCGGGATGATCAGCGGGGCGATGTCGGTGCTCGGGGCACGCAGGGCCTGGCTGAGCACGGCGTGGTCGTCGGCCTCGATGAGCCCGAGCCGACGAGACTCCTCCACCAGGTGCTGGAGCTGTGCGGGGGTGCGCGGATTGGCGCCCTCCTCACGCGGGTGGACTCTGAACAACCGTAGCAGGCCGTTGGTGATGGCGTTCAGCGCGCTGATCAGCGGGCGGACCAGCAGGGTGAAGCCGCGGAACGGCAGCGCCAGGATGGTGGCCGAGCGTTCGGGATGGGCGATGGCCCAGGACTTGGGCGCCATCTCGCCGAGCACCATGTGGAGGAAGGTCACGAGGGCCAGCGCGATGACGAAGGCGACCGTGTGGGCGGCGGCTTCGGGCAGGCCGACGGCGTTGAACAGCGGGGTGAGCGTACCGGCGATGAGCGGCTCGGAGACCACACCGAGGCCGAGCGAGCACAGCGTGATGCCGAGCTGGGCGCCCGCGAGCATCAGCGACAGCTCCTTGATGCCCGCCAGGGCGGCCGCCGCGGCCTTGCTGCCCTGGGCGGCGGCCTTCTCCAGGCGGTGGCGCTTGGCGGCGACCAGGGCGAACTCGGCGGCGACGAAGAAGCCGTTGCCCAGCAGCAGGAGCAGGGTCAGCACGAGGCCGGTGGACAGGCTCACGACTGCTCCTCTTCGCGGTAGGGGGTCAGGCGGACGCGTTCGGGGACGTGCCGGTTGAGGGTCAGGACCTCGACGCGGGCGTGGGTGGGCGCGTCGGGGTCGAGGGTGGCGGGCAGTTCGACGGTGATGACGTCGCCGGGCGCGGCGAAGCGGCCGAGCCGGTGCAGGATGAGCCCGGCGAGGGTGTCGTACTCGTCCTCGTCGGGCAGTTGCAGGTCGGTGGCGAGGGCGATCTCGTCGATGCGCAGGTCGGCGTCCAGCTCCCATCCGCCGTCGCGGCGTACCGCTGTGGGGGTGGCGCGGTCGTTCTCGTCGGCGATCTCGCCGACGAGCTCCTCGGCCACGTCCTCCCAGGTGAGCAGCCCGGCCAGGCCGCCGTGCTCGTCGACGACGCACGCCACCTCCTCGCCGCGCTCGTGCAGCTGCTGGACGAGGTCGGGAAGCGAAAGGGAGAAGGGGACGATGAGCACGTCGTGGGCGAGGTCGGCGAGGCGGGTCTCGTGGGCCTTGTCGGCCGGGACGGCGGCCACGTCGTGCAGGCTGACCAGGCCGATCACGTCGTCGAGGGTGGTGCCGAGCACGGGGTAGTGGGTGTGGCCGTGTGCGGCGATGAGCTGGTCCAGGTCGGTGACGGTGGCGGTGCCGCTGATGGCGATCACCTCGACGCGGGGGACCATGACCTCTTCTGCGGTGTGGTCGGAGAAGGCCAGTGCCCGCTCCAGCACGTCGGCGTGGCTGCCGGGCAGGTGGCCGTGGGCTTCGGACTCGCCGATGATGTGGCCGAGCTCCTCCAGGGTGGCGCCATGGTGGAGCTCCTCGACCGGCTCGATGCCGACCGCGCGCAGCAGCTTGTTGGCCGCGGCGTCGAACAGCTTGATGATCGGGCCCGCGACGGTCAGGTAGACCAGGGTGGAGGCGGCCAGGGCGCGGGCGAGCGGCTCGGGCCTGGCCAGGGCGAGGTTCTTGGGGGCGAGCTCGCCCAGCACCATCTGGATGACGGTGGCCAGCGCGAAGCCGATCGCCAGTGCCACTGCTCCGACCATGCCCGACGGCATGCCGAGCGCGGTCAGCCCTGGCGCGATCAGTTCGGCCAGCGCCGGGCGGGCGATGAAACCGACAACCAGTGCGGTGACGGTGATGCCGAGCTGCGCCCCGGACAGCATGAACGACAGCCGCTCCATCACCTTGACGGCCTTGGCCGCCTTCTTGTCGCCCAATGTGGCCTGCGCGGACAGGGCGAGGCGGTCGGCGCTGACGTAGGCGAACTCCTGAGCGACGAAGTAGCCGGTGGCCGCGGTGAGCAGGAAAATGGCCAGCAGGCCCAGAGCTACACTCACCG
Organism: Nonomuraea sp. NPDC004186; assembly: GCF_053603495.1. Classification (NCBI taxonomy): domain Bacteria; kingdom Bacillati; phylum Actinomycetota; class Actinomycetes; order Streptosporangiales; family Streptosporangiaceae; genus Nonomuraea; species Nonomuraea sp. NPDC004186. The sequence continues at coordinate 37,588 of NZ_JBSGFQ010000099.1, forward strand.
GGTCGATCCCCCTTTGGGTGTGCAGCGAGACTTGCCCGGGTTCGCTGTCATCGTTCCTTCCCATCGTGCCGTGCCCCGGTCGGCACCGGATGGCGCGGGGGGCCCGCGCCCGTGCGCGCTGCCATGGACGCTAGCCGATGCGTACCTACCGTAGCCAACCGGGGCGTACCGGTTGGCTGTCGGAAACTCGAGCCCAATGGCCCGCACTACGATGCTCGAACCTGGCGATCATCGGCCGGGGGCTGGAGTTCGTCTGAGCAGGAACGCGTTAGTGCCGCCCCTGGAGCACAGTGTGACGCAGCGGGCGGTCATCAATGCGATCATCATCGGCTGCGAGACGGGCACGTACCTGATCGACCGGATCGCGTTGGCGGTCTTCACGGTCGAGATCGTCGCGTGCTTGCATGCCTACCGCAGGCGTTCATCAGCACCCGTGGAACTGGTTCGACACCGCCATCGTGGTGATCACGCTCCTCTCGGTCTCTGGATCTATGTCAGCGCCGCGGGCGCCGCTGGTGGTCTTAGTTAGCGGTGCCCAGCATGCGGCGTGTGGTGGGTGCGCTGCTGACCGCCCTGCCGGGGATGACCCACATCATGGGCCTGCTGGTGCTGATGATCTACCTCCGGCGTCGCCGCGTAGCTGTTCGGGAAGCTCGTGCGTGAACTCCGGCCGTGCGATCACGGCTGGATCGTGCGCGTTGGGCGCCATGGCGCTGGTCCTGGGGAGCAGACGGGTGTCGTGGTTCGCCGCCACTCAACCATCTCAAGCGCGCCTTCGGACTGCGCCGCACCCGGTTTTGCCACCACGCAGGCGCCCGAACCGGCGCAGGGCCCGGAATCTTCGCCTACAGCCTCCAGCGGATGACGGTCATCAGCGGGCGAGCGCCGGGGACCTGAGGCCAGGTGCGGCACCTCCACACCCGCGCTTCACTGACATCCACGGCTATTTGATCAAGGGTCACCGCCTTTTTCAGGGCAAGTAGCTAGGTTCCCTTCTTCGCGGGCACGCACGATGAGTTCAGCGTGTCCAGCCGGCCGGATTGCTGGGTGAGCGGACGTGGCGAGCGCGTGGCGGTCGCCGTACTCACAGGGGAAGGAGAGGCGGCCTCGGCGCGGACGACCTTGCCCGAGCCGCGGGAGCGCGCGATGGCCGCCCTCACCGACTTACGGATGCGCACATAATCCGGGTAGGCCGGGTTGTAGGCGGGCGGAACGAAGTTCAGCTTGGACACCCGGGCGGTCTTGACCTGCTGAGCCAGCGGGACCAGGTCCTGCAGCAGGTCACGCGGGATGTCGGTGCGGAAGGTCTGCTTGGCCGCCCTGGCCAGGGCGTTGAACTTCAGCAGCACGTTGCTCGGGTTGAGTTGGGTGAGCATGGCGCTCATCACGCACTGCTGGCGGCGCATCCTGGTGTGGTTGTCGGCGCCCGCGCAGGTGCTGCCCGGATGGTCGCGGGCCCGGCCGTACCAGAGAGCCTGGGCGCCGTCGAGGGTGCGGGTGCCGGCCTTGACCACGCCGCCGTCGGAGCGGCCCACGCCGTAGCAGATGTCCTGCTCGACATGGATGGTGACGCCGCCGAGGGCGTCGATCAGGCGCGCCACGCCCCACATGTTGACGAGCATGTAGTAATCGACCTTGAGGCCGAGGATCTGGCCGAGCGCGCCCTTGACCGCCTCCGGGGCACGGCTGGGGGAGTGGCCGGCGACCTCGGGGTGCGTGTCGGCGTAGGCCCAGATGCCGTTGATCAGGTCGGCGGAGCCGCGACCCTGGCCCGGCGGCAGCCAGAAGTTCTTCGGCGGCGGGAACCGCTTGGCCAGCGCGGAACCCGGTGGGAACGGCACGTTCTCCATCTCTCGCGGCAACGCGAAGACCACCGAGTCGCCCGTGCGGACATTGATGCTGACCACGTTGATGCTGTCGGTACGGATGCTCACCCCCTTGCGTGAGCCCGCGCCGTCGCCGCCCAGCAGCGCGATGTTGAGCCGATCGCGCCCCTGCCATGGATCCTTGTGATCGATCGGCCGGGTCGGCGAGGACTTGAAGACCTCGCCGAGCGCGTCGTCAGAGGTGTGGGCGGTCGTGGCGATCAGTCCGAAGGGCAGCGCCACGGCCACCGCCAGCACGCCTGCGACGGCGCCCGTGCCGAGTTGACCCCGGCTGCCCAGCCTGCCGGGGCGCAGCACTACATAGGAGCTGATCACGACCCCGGCCCAGGCCAGCCCGCCCACCACGCACAAGCCTATGACCACGCCCAGCCAGGTTGGATCGAGCAACAGACCAGCCAGTGCCTGGGCGTTGACCAGCGCGACCACGGCACCGATCAGCAGCACACCGAAGATGCCCACCATGATCAGACCGGTACGCTTGCGCCCGGCGCGCAAGTGCGCGGCACCCGGCACAACGATTGACGCGAGCGTCCAGCCGATCACGGATGGGGCAGTCCACCTGCGCATCCGCCCTCCCCTAAGCAACATTTGCCACATTGCGCAAGGAATTTAGCAAATCGGGGCGGGGAGGACCCGACATAGATCGAAGTGGCTTCTTGCCTGGCGATGTGGAGAGAGCTCGCAGGGGATATACGCCGTGCTCCGGCCCGGAACAACGGGACGGAGCCGAACATCCGAGTAGCCGCCCTGCTCGTCCCTGCGGAGACAGTGGGAGCTTGTTGTGTGCACGCGCTGCTGCGGCTCGATCACTGGTTACAGACGTTGCCCGACCCTTCCGCGCCGGCCACCGATCTGAGCCAGGTTGCGCGCCTGGCGGCGGCCTTCCGCCTCTGGGACAGCGTCCCGGAGAATTCTCGGCCCCACACCGTGGGACCGCCTCGATCCGGCACACCCAGCGACCTGGGCCCACCTCCAGATTGACCACGCCACCGGTCCTGAACGAGGGCAACTACATCGACGATCACGCCTTGGCCCACATCACTGCGTACCTGCCGGTGCTGGGCGCCGCCGCCGACGAGACGGTGAGGGTGACCATCAGCGGACAGCAGTACGAGCTGGCCGGGCAAGGCGAGCCGCAGGTCATGCGGATGCTGCTGCCGCAGATCCTGACCGGCCGCCGCGCCAGCGAGATCCTGCGTTGCGAGTTCGCCTGCTTGTCGCCGGCCACGGATCGTGCGGTGCAGGCAGCCGAGAGAGAGCAGGTCGCGCTTCCACTACGCGCAGAGCAAGATCGGGCGGGCGCCCGACACGATCCTCGTCGACGCCGAGGTTGTCGCCCTCATCGAGGAGCAGCAGGACTGGGTCCGTCGGCACCTCCGTGCCGAAACCCGTTACCTCTTCCCTCAGCGCAAGGCCAACGCGGGCGGCACCAAAGCCTTCCCCGGGGCTTCCTACAACCAAGCCCTTGCCGCTTTCAGTGACCTCGCCCAGATCACCGACAGCACCGGACGGCGCGTGCATCTCAGCCACACGCACCGCTTCCGGCACACCCGGCCGACCCGCCTGGCCGAACTCGGTCTACCCATCCACGTCCTGCAACGCTATGCCGGCCACGCCAGCCTCACCATGTCGATGCACTACATCGCTCACCGGGACGCCGAACAGGCCTTCGAGGCCACCCGCAAGTTCAAGGCCGATGGCACGCTGATCGCCTTCACCCGCGAAGACCACGATGGCCTGCACCTGTTCAACCGAGCCGACCGCTTCCTGACCACCACCTTTTGCCTCCTGCCGCCGCTGCAGCAGTGCGACAAGGGCACGCCTGCCTCACCTGCGGCGTCTTCGTCACCGACGACAGCCATATCGACTCCCTGCAGAGGCAGCTGGCCGAGACCAACGAGCTCATCGAACGTACAACGGCCGCGTTCGAGGTCCGCCACGGCGTGCCGATGCCGGCCGACAACGTCTGGCTTGGCCAGCGCAGCGCCGAACGCGACGCCCTGGTCAAGCTCCTGGCCGCGATGGCCGCCGCGCCGGGGCGCGCGGTCCAAGGTGCCAGTGCCCCCACCGGCGGGCCCGTCCCGATCACCATCGACACCACCCGGCACCGCAGGAGCACGCCATGACCGCGACACCATCCGCGGCCGCCGAGCCGCGGCGGCAACGCCGCATCGACGCGCTCGGCGCGGCGGCCCGGCGCAAGTCCGAGACCAAGGTGAAGGCCGCCGAGGAGGCCATCAAACGGCTTATCAGGGACGGCGCCGCGGTGACATTTCAGGCCGTGCAGCGGGAAGCCGGGGTGTCGCATTCCTTTCTGTACGGCCATCCCGTCCTGCGTCGGCGGATCGAGCAGCTGCGCGTGCGGCAGGCTCCGGCAGGCCCAAACGGATCGCACAGCGTCCGAGAAGGCGGACAGTGACCAGGTTGTGCTCGTTCTGACGGCGGAGATCGCGCGGCTGAAGCGTGCTCACCGGGGGCAGATCGCCGCGCTGCGCGAGGCTCTGGAATGCGCCCATGGCGAGAACCTGGAGCTGCGTCGGCAGCTTGCGTACCGGAGTGCAGGCAGCAGCTGAAGTGGTTACGGACGCCCGCGTTCGCGTGGGGTTCGAGGGGTGCAGCGCGCGGGCGTGCGCAAGGTGGAAGGTTTCGCCTGGTTTCCGGGCGCCTTTGCTGCGCGGTGTCGTGCACGCCGCCGGGGTCTTGCACCACCACCCGCTGGTCGAACTGTCTGACACTTTGGCGCCCATGCTGGGCGATGATTGCTGGACAACGCGGTCAGGGAGCGCGGCCTCGACCTGTTCGTCGCCTGCTCCTGCACCAGCGGGGTTCCCAAACCTTCTACGCGGAAACCGGTGGACGAGGGTCACCGGCCGCAATCGCCCTGCGCAGATGGCTGGGCAGCGATATCTTCAACATCGTCAAAACGGAAAGTAGTTTCATCTTGCTCTCCGTAGTCGATGGGCGGAGGTTCGGTGTACGACAGCATGTTCACAGAGCGGGGCGTGGCGATCGTCGGGGTTGGCTGCCGCCTGCCCGGCGGTGACCTTACAGGGGCGTCAATAATCTCAGCGGCGGGCGCCAGGCCGGCGCGACCGGCTCGATCCGGCTTCGGCCGTCCGACCTGACGCCGCGGCACCGCCCCGGAGGACCGGTCTATTTCACGATCAGCACCGACTCGGCGCGGGGAACGAGCTCGCCGATGATCGGGTGGCCCGGGATCTCTCCGGCGACGAGCAGCCCGCCCGAGGTCTGCGCATCGGCCAGCAGCAGGCGTTCGTCTTCTGGAACGTCACCGAAGTCGCAGTGGGGCGCCACCCAGTCCAGGTTCCTGCGGGAGCCGCCGCTGACGTATCCGTCACGGACGGCCTCACGGGCGCCTGCGACGTACGGTATCGCGCCGCTGTCGATGACGGCGGTGACCCCGCTCGCGCGGGCGAGCTTGTACAGGTGGCCCAGCAGGCCGAAGCCGGTGACGTCGGTGGCGCAGCGCGCCCCCGACGCCACGGCCGCGCGGGCGGCGTCACGGTTGAGCGTCGTCATCACGGCGACCGCCTCGGCGAACACCTCACCGGTGGCCTTGTGCCGGGTGTTCAGCACTCCGACGCCGAGCGGCTTCGTGAGGGTGAGCGGGACACCCGGCGCGCCGGCGTCCACGCGCAGCAGGCGGTCGGGGTGGGCGCGGCCGGTGACGGCGAGACCGTACTTGGGGTGCGGGTCGTCGATGCTGTGACCTCCCGCGAGATGGCAGTCGGCGGCCTGGGTGACGGAGAAGCCGCCGCGCAGCACCTCGCGAGCCAGTTCGAGGGGCAGGACCCCGCGAGGCCAGCCGAGCAGGTTGAGCGCCATGACCGGCTCGCCGCCGACGGCGTACACGTCGGACAGCGCGTTGGTGGCGGCGATCCGGCCGAAGTCGTAGGCGTCGTCGACGACAGGAGGGAAGAAGTCGGTTGTCGCCACCATGGCGTACGCGTCACCCGGCACCTGGACCACGGCCGCGTCGTCCCCGTGGTCGATGCCCACGAGTAAGTCCCCCGCCGGGGATCCGCCGGAGCCGGTGCGGGCGAACCCGGCCACCAGTGTCTCCAGCTCATTGGGGGGTATCTTGCAGCTACAACCACCGCCGGTGCCGTACTGCGTCAGTCTGAACTCTGTCATGAAACTATGATCACCTCTGGAGGCGTTTAGGTGCCTGGTGGCCCTCCTGGTCTTCAAAACCAGTGGCGTTGAGGATCTCAGCGCGGCGGGTTCGATTCCCGTCCGCCTCCGCTCATCGAGCAGCGGGGGAAGCCGTCAGTGGATCTACGCAGTCGCGTGCCGCGAACCGACAGCATGCTGTCCGACCCGCGGCTCGTCGCCGCCCAGGAGGCACTCGGTCGCGACCTGGTCAAGGCCGCGGTGCGGACGGCGCAGCAGCGTGTTCGCGAGAGCGTCCTCAAGCCGGACGAGGCGGTTGACGCGGTGCTGACGCTGCTGCCGGCGACGGCCAGTGGCATCGGCTCCGTCATCAACGCCACCGGCGTGATCGTGCACACCAACCTGGGCCGGGCGCCGTTGTCCCGTGCCGCGGTGGCGGCGATCGGGGCCGCCGCCGACTACGCCGACGTGGAGTTCGACCTGGCCGAGGGCGGGCGGGCGCGACGGGGCCGTACGGCGCTGGCGGCGCTGGCGGCGGCGGTCCCGGAGGCGGCGGCGGTCCATGTGGTCAACAACAACGCGGCGGCGCTCGTGCTGACCGCGACCGCCCTGGCCCAGGGCAAGGAGATCGTCATCAGCCGCGGCGAGCTGGTGGAGATCGGCGACGGCTTCCGCATCCCCGAGCTCCTCCAGTCGACCGGCGCCAGGTTACGCGAGGTCGGCGCCACCAACCGGACGTCCCTGCGGGACTATCTGGACGCCTGCGGTCCGGAGACCGGCTTCATCCTCAAGGTGCACCCGTCCAACTTCCGCATCGAGGGCTTCACCTCGGAGGTGTCCGTCGCGGAGCTGGCCACGGCAGGCCCGCCGGTGGTCGCCGACATCGGCTCGGGGCTCCTGCGAGCAGAGCCGCTGCTGCCCGGCGAGCCGGACGCCGCCGGCACCCTGCGCGCGGGAGCCGCGCTGGTCACCGCCAGCGGCGACAAGCTGCTGGGCGGCCCGCAGGCGGGTCTGCTGCTGGGCGACGCGGCACTGGTGGACCGGTTGCGCCGTCACCCCCTCGCCCGGGCGCTGCGGGTGGACAAGCTCACCCTCGCCGCGCTGGAGGCCACGTTGCGCGGCCCGCGCCCGCCGGTGCAGGTCGCGCTGCACGTACCCGCCGAAGAGCTCGCCGAGCGCGCGCGGCGGCTGGCCGCGCGCCTGGGCGACCGCGCGGAAGCGGTCGAGACCGTCGCCAGGGTCGGCGGTGGTGGCGCTCCGGGAGTGGAACTGCCCAGCGCGGGCATCGCCGTGGACGGGAAACTCGCCGTGCGGCTGCGCACCGGCCACCCCCCTGTGGTGGGCCGGGTCACCGGCGGGCGGCTGATCCTCGACCTGCGCACGGTCGACCCCGGCCAGGATGAGATCATCGCCGCGGCCGTGGAGCGCGCGTGCATGTGATCGCCACCGCCGGCCACATCGACCATGGGAAGTCGACGCTGGTCAGGGCGCTGACAGGGATGGAGCCCGACCGCTGGGCGGAGGAACGGCGCCGCGGCATGACGATCGACCTCGGGTTCGCCTGGAGGACGCTGCCCGGGGGTGAGCGGATCGCGTTCGTCGATGTACCGGGGCATGAGCGGTTCGTCACCAACATGCTGGCCGGGGTGGGGCCGGTCCCGGCGGTGATGTTCGTCGTCGCCGCCGACGGCGGCTGGCAGGCTCAGTCCGCCGAGCACCTGGCCGCGCTCGACGCCCTGGGCGTGCGGCACGGCCTCGTCGTCGTCACCCGCTGCGACCTGGCCGACCCCACGCGCGCGGTACGGCAGGCACGGGAGCACCTCGACGGCACGGGGCTGGCGGGGGCCGAGATCGTGACAGTGAGCGGGCTGACCGGCGCGGGCCTTCCCGAACTGGAGAGAGCCCTGGCCGAGCTCGTCGCCGGGCTTCCCGGCCCGGACGTCGAGGGAGCGGTCCGGCTGTGGATCGACCGGGTGTTCACGGTCAAGGGCGCGGGGACCGTCGTCACCGGGACGCTCGCTCAGGGGACTCTCCGCACCGGCGACGAACTGGACGTCGACGGCCACCGGGTCAGAGTCCGCGGGCTGCAGACGCTCAACCAGGAAACGGACGTGGTCCACGCGACCGCGCGGGTCGCCGTGAACCTTCGCGGCGTCGACCGTGCGGACCTGTCCCGCGGCATGGCGCTGGTAACGCCTGACGCCTGGCTGCGGACTCAGGTCGCCGACGTCCGGCTGGCGCCGGACGCGGGCCGGCGCGGTGCGGCCACCCTGCATGTCGGATCGGCGGCCGTGCCCGTCCACGTCCGGGCGCTGGGAGCCGGCACGGCCCGGCTCACGTTCGACCGGGCCCTGCCGCTCAGGACGGGCGATCGCGCCTTGCTCCGCGAACCGGGACTGCGCGAGATCATCGCCGGCGTGTACGTGCTGGACGTGCGCCCGGCTCCGCTGCGGCGCCGGGGGGCCGCCGCCGCGCGGGCCGCCGAGCTCGGCGAGGCCGGCCTGCCCGACTTCGTCGCCCTGTTGCGCTGGCATGGCGTGCTGTCGGGGGCCGAGCTGGCCGCGATGGGCTGCCCGCCGATCGGCGAGCCCGTGACCGGTGACTGGTTCGCCGACCCCGAGCACTGGTCGGCCCTGCGGCGCCGCCTCGCCGACCACGTCGCGGGGCGGGGCCCCCGCCAGGCGCGGCGCCACCAGGAGGGCGGCGCCCCCCAGCGCGGGCGGCCCGACCCCCCGCCGGCGGACGCCCCGGGGGCGGAC
>NZ_JBSGFQ010000100.1:0-46259 GCF_053603495.1 Nonomuraea sp. NPDC004186
CGGCCTTCGGCAACTCCTCCCGATAGGCCCGGAACGCCACCAGCGGCGTCCAAGAAATCCCAATTCGTCCGAACTATTTCGCTGAGATCACCTCAGTGCCCGGTCGTACGTTTCGTACGTCAGCATTTCCGCTGTCACGCTGCCTCAGGCATCCATCGAGCGGCGGCGGTCACCCCAGCCCGTACGGGAGGCCAGCCACCTCCGGCGATCGTCAGGGCCTCATCCGTTCCTCGGTCAGGCGTCGACCGAAACGCTTCCGGCGCTATCGCAGCGTCCTGGCCGGCGGCGAGCTGAGCGGCATGATGGTCAACCAGGACCGCATCACCGACAGCCTGCTGGACGAGTGGTGGGCGCCGATGACCTTCCGCGACAACATCCGCGCCACCTACCTGCTGGAACGCCGCCTGGACTGGGCGCAGACCGAACGTGCCCTGCCCTCCACCAACACCCCCACCCTGGTGCTGTGGGGCAGACAGGACACCATCCAGCCCGTCGAGCGCGCCCACCGCTTCGCCGAACTGCTGCCCCATGACCAGCTCCACATCCTGGACGGCTGCGGCCACGCGCCCCAGCTGGACTGCCCCGGTCCCGTGAACCGCCACCTGCAGACCTTCTTCACCAACTGACTGACCCGCGCTCCCCCGCGCCTGGGGCACTCCTTGCCAGAACCAGCCATCGCACCAGGTACGGGATCTTCTCGCTGCCAGGGCTGCGGCACGAGTGACCCCGGCCTGGCCGCACCTGACTTCGCCTGGAGGCTCAACGGCCATGACGGCTGGTGGGGCTGGCCTTACGCGGTGAGCAGGGCCCCGATCTGGGAGCGGTCCGGGATGCGGGCGCGGCGGGTCGCCGGCCTCGTTCTTCGGTTCGGTCGGCGGCGCCTGCTCGCCGAGCGCGGTGGCCGGGTGGAGGTGGGCGAGCGCGTGGACGGTGCGCGGGACCGCCTCGACCCCCCGTGCGCTGGAGCGCGTATCCCTGCGCTCAGGCTCCGGGGAACTGGTTCTCGCCGCCGGCTCGAGCCAGCGACTCGGCGGCGTGGCGCCAGATCTCCGCGGCCAGGTCGAAGTTGGCGCGCTCCTGCGCCTGCTCGGCCAGCGTCCGAAGGCCCCGCATGCCTTCATCCTGCTTGCCGTCCAGCAGCAGGAGCTGGTTGCGCAGCACGTCCAGACGGATCTGCTCCTGATAGTCCAGGTGGTCGTGCGCGTCGGCGAGTCGGTCGAGCAGGGTGCGGGCTTCGTCGGTGTGCCCGGTGTGGAAGGCCAGGCGTGCGCGTAGCGCAAGCAGTTCCTGTTCGACCGTGGGCGTGCCGGCGAACGGCAGACACGCCTCGACCTCCTCGATACGGCGCCGGGCGGGCTCGGTCTCGGGCGGGGTCACGTTGAGGTGGAGGCGGGCGGCGACGATTCGCAGCCGCACCCACATGGCCGGGTCGAGGCGGCCTTGGAGTTGCTCCAGAGCGTCGTTGACCAGCTTCAGCGCGACCTGGGGCTCGCCCTGGCGGAGCCGGACGCCGGCCACGGTCCACGCCGCCTCCGCCAGGAGCCTGCCGGCGGGCAAGCCCGCGACCACGGTGAGCAGTTCGTCGGCGTGCTGGCGGGCCTCGGCCATCCGGCCCGCCTCAGCCAGCGAGGACACCAGAGCCAGAAGGGTGTCGGCCACGATGCGTGTCGTCAGGCCCTCGTCGACGGCCAGGCGGTAGGCGCTGATCGCGGTCTCGACCGCGGCCGGAACCTGGCCCGCCCCGCGTTGCGCGCGCGCCAGTCGCGCCCGTGCTCGGGCGCGCAACTCGGGCAGGTCGAGCTGTTCGGCGAGCGCCACCAACTCGTCCAGGCAGCTGCGCTCCTCGGCGTGCTCCATGTTGTGGCGTCGCCATTCGGCGACTCGCCACAGCGCTTGCCAGCGCAGCAGGGGGTCCTCGCTGCCTGCCGTACGCAGGGCTCGGGCCAGCAGCTCGCCCGCCTCGTCCACGTCGAGTCCGACGGTGGCGGCCAGGCTGCGCGCCAGCGACCAGTCCGGCGGTTCGGCCAGGTCTTCGGGGGCGACGCCGAGCTGACGGGCCAGGTGGGCCACGGCCTCGTCAGTGGGGGGCCGGGCCCCGGACTCCAGTCGGGAGAGGTATCCGGTGGACATCCCCTCGCCCGCGAGCTCGGCCTGGGTCAGGCCGCGTTCGGTCCTCAGCTGCTTGAGCCGTCGGCCGAAGGCGGGCTGCGTCAGCATCTGTCGTCTCCTTGCCAGGTGAGAGCGCGGGCCGACCGGCCCTCTGCCGCAGCTCATGCTAGCCACCCTACACACGCTTGGCAAATCTTTGCCAGGACAATTAACCGCGCCTAGTCGCGTGGCAAACAGAGGAGGAAAGTAGTTGCCAAAACTCTGGCAATGCCGTTACGGTTCTTGGCATGACGAACTCACGGCGACTCGCCAACCGCACCGTTCTGATCTCCGGCGCCAGCGTGGCCGGCCCCGCTCTGGCCTACTGGCTGCGCCGCTACGGATTCACCCCCACCGTGGTCGAGCTGGCCCCCGAGCTTCGCGACGGTGGCTACAAGGTCGACCTGCGCGGCGTGGCCATGCAGGTCGTCGAGCGGATGGGCATGCTGGAGACCGTACGGCGGGCAAGTACCGCAATCCGCGGCGGCTCGTGGGTCGCCGAGAGCGGCAAGCCACTGGCCAACCTCGGCCCCGACCTGATCGGCATGCGCGCTCCCGGCGACGACGAGGTGATGCGTGGCGACCTCGCCCGGCTCCTCTACGACGCGACACGTGAGAGCTGCGAATACCTGTTCGGCGACACGATCACCGACCTCCACGAAGGCCCCGACGGCGTCGACGTCACCTTCCGCCACGCCCCGCCACGCCGCTTCGACCTCGTCATCGGCGCCGACGGCCTGCACTCGACCGTACGCCGCCTGGCCTTCGGCCCGCAGGAGCGCTACGTCCACCCCCTCGGGATGCACGCGGCCGTCTTCACCGTCCCCAACCACCTCGGACTCGACCACTGGGAGCTGCTCTATCCGACGCCCGGCAAGGTCGTGAACGTCTACGCCACCAGGCCCGACACCGCGAAGGCGCAGTTCGTCTTCCCGAGCCCCACCGTCCTGCCCGACCGCTTCGACAGGGCCGCGCAGCAGCGCATCTTGACCGAGGCGTTCGCCGGCGTCGGGTGGGAGAGCGACACTCTGCTGCGAGCCATGCCGCACTCGCCGGACTTCTACTTCACGCCGGTCAGCCAGGTTCGCATGGAGCACTGGTCCACCGGCCGGATCGCCCTGGTCGGCGACGCCGCCTACAGCCCGTCCCCGCTGTCCGGGCAGGGCACCAGCCTCGCGCTGGTGGGTGCGTACGTGCTGGCCGGTGAAATGAGCGCGGCGGCGGGCGACCATCGTGCGGCTTATGCCGGATATCGAGAAGCGATGCGCGGGTACGTGGACGTGAACGTGGCGCTCGGCGCGAGCAACGCCGCGCAGATGGTCGCGGGCAGCCCGCGGCAGATCAAGATGCAGACCACGATGATGCGGCTGGTCAGCCGCCTGCCGTGGAAGGATCTGGCGATGCGGCCGATCATGAAGCCGCTCAACGAGGCCGCCAACGCGCTCACGCTCGCGGCGTACTGAGCCTCGAACAGCCCGTCACCCATGAGTTCAAGGACGCGGCCGTCCGCATGGTGCTGATGCGGGCGGGACGGACAAAGAGCCTGTCAAGACTTCGACCGCATCGCCGAGCTCGGTCCGGGACCGGGGTACATCACGGGCGTGAACAGGCACACACGAAGCCAGCCGACCGAGGTGAACAACCCTGGCACGAAGCCCACTGCGCGATGACCAGCACGTCCTACGAACTCAGCCGGGCCGGGGTCCTCCTGGTCGATCCCTACAACGACTTCTTGTCCGAGGGCGGGAAGATCTGGCCCCGGTTGAAGGAGATCGCCCAGCGCGTGGGGCTTCTGGACAATCTACGCGCGGTGATCGCCGCCGCACGAGAGGCCGGGATCCAGGTGTTCATCGTTCCGCATCGGCAGTGGCAACCCGGGGACTACGACGACTGGAACCACCCCAATCCCACTCAGCGCGGGATCCAGGAACGCCATACCTTCGCGAAAGGCAGCTGGGGCGGCGAATGGCACCCCGATCTCGCCCCCCAGGACGGCGACATCGTCGTCAAGGAGCATTGGTCACAGAGCGGCTTCGCCAACACCGATCTCGACCTGATGCTCCGGCAGCACGGCATCACCCATGTCATCATCATCGGCCTGCTCGCCAACACCTGCATCGAGTCGACCGGCAGGTACGCCATGGAGCTCGGATACCACGTGACCCTGGTACGGGACGCGACCGCGGCCTTCACCGCGGAGATGCTGCACGCGGCTCACGAGCTGAACGGGCCGACCTACGCACACGCCATCACGACGACGGCGGAACTCCTCACGGCGATTCGGTCCGCTCAGTAAGCGATCAGCGGCAGGCTACGCCTATGGATCCGCCGCCGAGGTTCCGGGCCTGCCGCGCGACCGATCGACCCCCCGGCCCCGCCTTCGCGTCGGGGCAACCGGCGTCGTCATCCGGCAGTGTGCCGGGGTGGCGGGCACTCGCCGTCCTGGTCGGTACCGGAGCGACTCGCCGAGCTGCTGATCGAGCTCGTTACTCAAGCGCCGTCCCGTGCCGCCGATCGCGCTGTGCCCCGCGGCGGCAGCGATGTGCTGGTTTGCGATGACTTCTAGAAGCATCGGCTTCACCAGGCCGGGCGACCAGCGGGGGTTGCGCTTGAACCGGCTCGGCACCGTACGGCTGAACTCGCGCGCGGCACGCTCCAGCACGGCGCGGTGTCCGGCCACCGTCTCTTCGCAGGCCACCTGCCCGGAGCCCTCCCGGTCCTCTGCGTGGTTGCGTGGGGGCGGGCCGGGAGCAGGTATGAGGGGCGGGGGTGGGAGAGCGGACACGAGGTCGCGGGCGCGGCGGAAATCGGGCCTGCCGGTCCAGGCGTTCGTACGGCTCTCAGCGGCGCCCGCCGCCGCGACCAGCTCGGCCTGAGCCTGGGCGAGCTCCTGGCTCTCCTCCCAGGTGCGCAGCCGGTGGAGGTAGTGGCGGTATTGGCCGGCCATGACGGAGTCGTACCAGTGGCGCCATCGCGCCGACCACACCCGAAGCTCTTCCGGCAGGAGGGTCGACCAGGCGGCCTGCCGCCACTCGGGCGGGAACAACGGGTTGTGACCGATGACGGCCACCCGATGGCTCGGCCAGGCGCCATCCGCGTCGGTGTCGATGATCAGCAGGGCGCGCAGCCGCTGGTCCACGTCGTTGCGTGCGTATGTGCCCTGCGTATGGAGGGCTGCGTGCGTGCGGACGAGGTGTTCGAGTTCGGCGAGGTCGGCGTGGTCGCGTACCGCCGCGGGCACCCAGTCCGTTCCCATGACCGGCCATCGTAAGGGGTGCGTTGAGCCCGAGAATCCGCGGCAGCCAGGATCGTCTCCTCTTGTCCGCGAGCCGGGGGTGGAGGGCGTCCGTGATCGGAGGCCCAGGCGATGGGCCGAGCTTCCCGGGATTCGTCCGGGCTCGGTGCTGCTGAGCGATGGCGCTCCTTCCCGGTCGAGCCCGGCGTCCAACGGGCGAGTGGACCGCAATCCGGCCCGACGCCTTCACGAATTACTCGCCGTTCCGGGGGTGGACGGGCTGGCCCCCGGCGCCGATGCTGGGAGGCAGTACCGTCGTGCTCATCGGCCGACTGGAGGGCCGCATGCAGACCCGTGCCTGGACTCGCCGTACTGCCGCCTCGGCGGCCGCCCTGGTTGCCCTGCTGTCGCTGTGCACCACTCCGGCCAGTGCGAACGCCGGGTCGTCCGCGAACACGAACGTGGTCCGCCCGCCGCAGTGCGCCATGGTGCTGGCTGACGGCGAATCGGGCGCCAAGCGCCCGGTGTGAGGCCCGCCATGCCCGCATCCACCGAGGATGACGGCCATGACGTCACTACCCGTCACCGCCGCTTGGTCGTGGTCGGCGAGTTGCCTGGGACGGCGGTGACGGCCCAGGCGATCACCACGAGAGCGGCTGACAGCAGGGGCCCTCCGGCGGATATGCGAAGGTACCCATATGTCGTACACGGTCCGGCCCCTGGACGCCGCCACCTGGCCCGCCTTCGCGGAGCTCGTCGAGCGCAACAACGGGATCTTCGGCGGGTGCTGGTGCGTCGGTTTTCATCCGGAGGGCAACCAGAGGGGGGCCGGCCGTCGCGCCGTCAAGGAGGACCGGGTCCGTACGGGTCGCGCTCATGCAGCGCTCGTTCTCGACGAGCACGGCGCCGCCCAGGGATGGTGCCAGTACGGCAGCCCCGATGAGCTCACCGGCATCAAGCACCGGCGCGCGTACGACAAGGAAGCGCCGCCCCGCCCGGACTGGCGGATCACCTGCTTCTACGTCGACGGCCGGCATCGCGGCCAGGGCGTCGCGCGGATGGCCCTGGAAGGCGCGCTCGACCAGATCGCCCTGGCCGGGGGCGGCCTCGTCGAGGCCATCTCCGAGGTGACCACCGGCCGCGAGGCGCCGGGCCGTTTCCTGTTCAGCGCGACGGTCGAGCTCTTCGAACAGTACGGATTCACCCGCGGCCGGCAGGTCGGCAAGCACGCGTGGATCGTGAGCAGGGTGGTCGATCCGGCGTGAAGCGAGCGGCCGCCGGGCCGTTCCCTGCTGCGGGTGGTCAGCCAGATCGAGACCGACCCGAGCCCGCGAGCACGCAGGCCACCCACCGGGAAATCTCAGGTCGGAACGTCCATGCGTTGCGTGCCGACGACCGCCAGCAGGCGTAGCGCCTGTTCGGACGGCGAGCCGGGGACGGCGGTGTAGATCACGACCCGCTGGTCCCGGTCGGTGATGTCGAGAACGTCGCAGTTGACGGTGACCGGGCCGACCAGCGGATGCTGGAAGGTCTTCGTCATCATCGGTGCGCCGGCCACGTCGTGGGAGTCCCACAGACGGGCGAACTCCTCGCTTCCCTCGTGAAGCTCACGCACCAGCTCGGCCACCTCGGGGTCGTCAGGGTAGCGGGCGGCGGTGGCGCGCAGGTGGCTGGCCGAAGAGCGGGCGAACTCGTCCGCATCCGACACCCCGTACAATCGCCGTCCCTGAGGGTGCGGGCCGAGGAAGACGCGGCGCACCAGATTGCGGTCGCGCCGCGACAGGGCGGAGAAGTCCTCCATGAGCGCGGCCGCCAGGTCGTTCCAGGCGATGATCTCGTACATCGCGGACGTCACGATCGCGGCGGCCTGCGGCAGCCGCCGCAGCAGGTCGAGGATGCTCTGGCGCACCTCGCGCGAGGGCCCCGGCGCGGGGGCGGGCGGTGCGCCGGCGAGGCGGTGGAGGTGGTCGCGCTCGGCATCGGACAGGCGGAGGGCCCGGGCCAGCCCGGCCAGCACCTCCTGCGACGGTCGTGGACCGCGGGCCTGCTCCAGCCGGGTGTAGTACTCGGTCGAGATGAAGGCCAGCTGCGCCGCCTCCTCGCGGCGCAACCCGGGCGTACGGCGGCGCGGCCCGGCAGGCAGCCCCACGTCAGCGGGGATGATCCGCTCGCGCCTGCTGCGCAGGAAGGCCGCCAGTTCCTGTCTGTCCATACTCCCAGCTTGCACGAATGTGCGCAGTCCTGGCATGTACCGGTTGTACCTGGATAAGCCCGGCGCACTGGCGCAGGCTGACTGTCATGCACAACGCCAACGAAACGTCCATGGGGCTGCTGGCAGGCAAGGTCGCCTTCATCACCGGCGCCGGGCGCGGCATCGGCGCCGCCGCGGCCCGGCTGTTCGCCCGGGAGGGCGCCGGGGTGCTGCTCGCGGCCCGTACGGAGGAACAGCTGAAAGCGGTGACCGAGGAGGTACGGGCGGCGGGCGGCACCGCCGGTTACGTGGTGTGCGACCTCGCCGACGCCGCCAGCGTGCGCGCCGCCGTCGATCGCGTCGTGGACCTGTACGGCCGGCTCGACGTCGCCTTCAACAACGGCGCGACCATCACGCCGCCCGGCCCGATCGACCAGGTGAACGAGGCCGACTTCGACCTCCTCTACGCCGTGAACCTCAGGGGCCCGTGGCTGGCCATGACCGCCGAGATCGCCGCCATCCGCGCCACCGCAGGCACGGGAGCCATCGTCAACAACTCCAGCATCGGCAGCCTGATGGGCAACCCCGAACTGCCCGCCTACGGGGCGATGAAACGGGCCGTCAACAGCCTCACGGAGTCGGCCGCCATCACCTACGGCCCCGAAGGAATCCGCGTCAACGCCATCGCCCCCGGCAACACGCTGACCGAGATGATCCGTACATGGGAGGAGCACTCCCCCGGTCTCGTCGAGCGGCTCAAGGCCCGGACCCCGCTGCGCCGCGCGGCCGATCCCGACGAGATCGCCCAGGCCGCCGCCTGGCTGCTCAGCGACCGCGCCTCCTTCGTGACCGGCACCGTCCTCAGGGTGGACGGCGGCGCACGCGCCTGACCTGGTGCGGCTCAACCACGGCATGTATCGCCGGCTGTGCGTCTGAACGCCTCGAACAGCTCTTCGTCGTCAGGATGAAGGCCTGGCCCGAGGTCAGCAAGGAGCGCTTCGAGCCGCCTGACCACGGCTTACGGCTCAGGCCAGGGCCGAGATCTCGATCCGCGTGTGGTCGGTGGGGGCCACCAGGCAGGCGAGCACGGCGTTCCCCCGCTCCAGGCGCTCCCCCATGGACGAGGTGAGCCGGGCCGCGCGCTCGATCTCGTAAGGCTCGCCGGCCTGCGGGGTCACGCGGAGCCGCAACATCCAGATGTAGCGTCCGTTGAGCTTGTTGGACGTCTCCTCGGCCCCCAGGACCGTCGCGTTGCACGGCAGCGCCGCCGCGCGCTCCTCCGGCGTGAAGGTCCGCAGCGAGGCGGATTCCAGGCTCGCGAACGACAGGAAGCCCATCGTGAGCACGCCCGCGGCCAGGAAGAGGCACGCCGCGCTGACGTACGCCCCGGCCCGGGTGTGCGGCTTCCGCCTCAACACGAGGAACAGCACCACGCCCACGATCAGTGCGATGACGGCGAATGCCCCGAAGACGATCGATGCCATCTTTCTTCCTCATGCTGATGGCCGGCGGCTGGTGGGCCGGCCTTGTCCGTTGCGATGCCGGTAGTTGATCAGGCGTCGCTTGCATGGCGGCTGCAGGCCGCCTGATCGCGTGGTGGTGACGGACAGGTCCGGGGGCCGGCCACGGCCCGCGGCTGATCAGGCGCTGGCCGCGGCCCGCCAGCGTCGCAGGATGTCCTCGTCGTCACGGTCACCGTGCCAGGAGGCTTCCTCGTCGATCGCGTGCGGCAGCCAGTCGTGGTAGTCCGGGGCGTCGGGCGTGATGTCCCTGGTGCCGTCGATGCGGGTGCCGTC
Source organism: Nonomuraea sp. NPDC004186 (assembly GCF_053603495.1). Classification (NCBI taxonomy): domain Bacteria; kingdom Bacillati; phylum Actinomycetota; class Actinomycetes; order Streptosporangiales; family Streptosporangiaceae; genus Nonomuraea; species Nonomuraea sp. NPDC004186. The sequence goes on from NZ_JBSGFQ010000100.1 coordinate 9,371, forward strand.
GGGGAGCACGGTGGAGGTCGGGACGCGAAGGACGCCGCCGGCCAGCATGATCGCGGTCATGTGTTTCATCCCCTCCGTCCCGTCTGCCACGGTTCTCTGCCCAGCATAGCGGCCCGGTGCGCCATCGGCAGGGGTGCCGCTCAGCGGATCCCGTACCGTCCCGCGAACCAGGCATAAGCCTGCCGGGCCGCGTCTTCATCCCGGAACAGCTCGATGAGCCGCCGGGCCCGCCGGACCAGCACGCAGGCGAAGGCTTCGGCGTACAGCTCGGTGACCGCCGCCCGGTAAGGCGGGGCGAGGCGTCCGGCGCTCGCGGCGTGCAGGGCCGTCCAGAACGGGGTCTGGGACGGCATGCCATCCATGTCGTCGGCCGCGTGCCCCAGCTCATGGCCCGCCACGCTCGCCGACGGCGACGGCACGCTGCCCACCCCGATCATGCGCCGCCTCGGGTCGTAAACGCCGGCGCTGCGCTCCCACCCGCCCTGCTGAACGGGCAGCGGGATGCCCCGCAAATGCTCGAAGCCCGGTAAGTCCGGCACGGCCCCGGGTCCCACGACGATCCCGCCGCCCAGATGAGCGGCCAGCCGGGTGCCCAAGGCGCGCGGCACCGCGGACAACGTCATGATCGCCAGCAGGGTTTCGGCAGGAGGGAACGTACCCGGACCCCATGCCCTGTGGACGCGATCTTCGAGCGCGCCGACATGAAGCCAGCCCGGCCGTCCTCTGCTCTGGCTGGCCACCCACGTCCTCTGGTCGTCGCTCCGGCAACTGCCGACGTGCTTGGCGCATGAGATCGCAGGCGCGACAACACAGTCGTTGATCGCGAACTTTAGCGTCCGGCGGGGCGCGCCGCACATCCACCCGGCACGGTCATCACCAGGGAGGTGGGTTGTCGAATCCGGGCAGGCCGTTCGACATAAGGGTGTAAGCCAGTAACAAGCACCTGGAAGGACAGCCACCATGGCTCAGTACGCGATCCTCATCCACACGAAGGCCGAGGTCGTTCCCGGAGCGCGGGAGGCCCACGAGCGCCACTTCGAGGACCTGGTGAACTCCGGCGCGCTGGTCGCGGCATTCGCGTTGCAGCCGACCGACACAGCCACCTCGATCCGCGGCGACGTGGTGACGGACGGCCCGTTCGTCGACGCCAAGGAGGTCATTGCCGGGTTCGCCATCATCGAGGCGCCCGACCTGGATGCAGCTCTGAAGATCGCTCGGGCCAACCCCGCCACCCAGCAGGGCGGCGGTGTCGAGGTGCGGCCCGTCGAAGGCGGCTTCATCGCCGATCGGCCCGCCACGGCATGACGCCCCCGGCGGACGTCGAATCGGCGGTCGCGGACGCGTACCGTCGCGGATGGGCCCTGGTGCTCGCCGCGACGGCGGGCGTCGCGCGCGACCTGGACCTGGCCGAGGAGTGCGTGCAGGAGGCGTACGCCGCGGCCCTGGCGAGCTGGGCCCGCGACGGGATCCCGGACACGCCGCAGGCGTGGCTCACCACCGCGGCCAAGCGCCGCGCGATGGACGCGGTGCGGCGCCGGCAGACGTTCCGCTCGAAACTTCCGCTGCTGGTGGAGCCCGAGGAGGCGGAGGACGAGCCGGCCGTCGTCGAGCCGGAGGACGTGGTGCCGGACGAGCGGTTGCGGCTGATCTTCATGTGCTGCCACCCCGCGTTGGCGCAGGAGGCGCAGCTGGCACTCACGCTGCGGCTGGTGTGCGGGGTGACGACCGCCGATGTCGCCCGGGCGCTTCTGGTGTCGGAGCCGACGATGGCCGCCCGGATGACCCGGGCGAAGAAGAAGATCTCGGCCGCGCGGATCCCCTTCCGGCTGCCGGAACGCGCTGAGCTGCCGGATCGGCTGCGCGCGGTGCTCGGCGTGATCCATCTGCTGTTCACCGCCGGGCACACCGCGCCGTCCGGCGCATCGCTGGTGCGTACGGACCTGGTAGATCAGTCGATACGGCTGGCCAGGACGCTGCGGGAGCTGATGCCCGACGAGCGGGAGGTGCGGGGGCTGCTCGCGCTGCTGCTGGTCACCGATGCCCGGTGCGCCACCCGGGTCGATGCCGAGGGGCGCTTGCTGCGTCTGGAGGACCAGGATCGATCGCTCTGGGACCGTTCGGCGATGTCCGAGGCGCACGGCCTGATCGTGGACGGGCTGCGCGGCGGGCGACCGGGCCGCTATGTCCTGCAGGCCGCGATCGCCTCCCTCTACGCCGAGGCGCCGTCGTACGACCGGACGGACTGGCCGCAGATCGTGACCCTGTACGACGAGTTGCTGTCGGTGTGGCCGTCGCCGGTGGTGGCGTTGAACCGCACGGTGGCGGTGTCGATGGTCTCCGGGCCGGCGCGGGCGCTGGAAGAGGTCGCGGAGCTGGAGAAGGACGGCCGGCTCGCGAGATACCAGTACCTACCGGCGATCAAGGCGGACCTGCTGCATCGGCTGGGCCGCCGGGAGGAGGCCTCGATCGCCTACCGCCAGGCGCTGGAGTTGACCGGAAACGAGGCCGAGCGCGAGTTCCTGACCGAGCGCCTCGCCGGGCCGCATCGGGCATAGGTACGGGGCTCCCGCCCGCCGGTCCTCGTCGGGGGCTGCCTCATCCGTCCTGGAGAGATACCCCGGAACTCAGGGCCCATGGTGGGCAGCGAGACTTTCGATGGTGTGGAGCTCCTGGTCGATTTTCGCGAGGGCGGCGCGGCGGTGGTCCGACCCGTTTTGGCCGGGCTCCGGGGTCTGCCCGCGCTGGTGTTCGAGATGTGCCAGCAGGGTCTCGCTGCCCAGGCGGCGGGCGGCGAAGGCGATGACGACTGTGGCGGACTGCATCAGGCACCAGCCCGGCCGGAGCCTGGCGTCCATCGCGTCCTCGCGGCCGGCGCTGTCCTGCACCAGCAGGCGCAGGAACTCGCCGCGCTGCTCGATGACGCGCACGTGGGCGACGCCGGGCTCGTAGCGGGGGGTGGCGTGTTCCAGGTCCGCGACGACCTGCCACACAGCCTCGAAGGGGGCGGCGATGCGGCGCTGCCCGACAACGGCGCCGGGCAAGGCGGCCGCGAGAATGGCCAGGCGGTCGATCGGGTCGATATCGGGGTGCGCCACAGGATCGTTCACGATTCCCACACCTCCCGGAACGCGGCCCTGGCCCGATGCAGCCGGGATTTCACGGTTCCTATCGGGATCCCCAACGTGTCGGCGATCTCTTGTTCGCTGAGGCCTTCTTGCGTACGCAACATCAGCACGGCGCGCTGGGAGACAGGCAGGCGCGCCAGGGCGTCATCGATGTCCACGAGTCCTTCCTGAGAGGAGACGTGGCCGGCCATGAGCGTTTCCTCCGCGGCGACCTCCAGGTCATGCCGGTGGGCGAGCCGGATCGCCGTCCGGACCGTGACCGACCGGACCCAGGTCATGATCGCTTCAGGGGCGCGCAGCGACGGCAGGCCCCGGAAGACCGCCAGCAGGGCCTCCTGTGTGGCATCGTCGGCCGCCGCAGGGGCGATCCGAGCGCACAATCGGCGGACGTACGGGGCCAGCTCGTCGAGAAGCCGGTCCAACGCGAGCGCGTCCCCCTGCTGAGCGGCGGCGACGTTCTCGGGGTCCACGCCAGGAAGATTACAAGAACATCAGCCGGAACCTTTCACGGATTCCCCGCCACTTTCCAGCCAGGAGGACATCACGCAGAAGGGGCTATCTCGTGAAACCAGATCTGCACATCGTCGGCGCCGGCCTGACCGGGCTCACCGCCGCCATCGAGGCGGCCGAACGCGGCTGGCGGGTGACCGTCGCCGAGGCAAATCCCCGGCCGGGTGGGCGAGCACGCACGCTGGCGGCTCCTTACCGGGCCAATCTCGGTACCCACGCGATCTACGTGGACGGGCCATGGTGGGCGTGGCTGGAGGGCCGCGGTCTCACCCCGCCCATCGTGGAGGCGCCGCGCCATGCCACCCTCGTCCGGGCCGGAGGCCGGCTCGGACCGTGGCCGGCCGAACTCGGCCAGGTCATCGCCGCGCTACCCACCGAGGCGCCCGCCGAAGAATCGTTGCGCGCATGGCTGCTCCGGCACGTCGACGCCAGGATGGCTGAGGCCATCGTCGGAGTGGTCTTCATCTTCACCTTCGACCACGACCCCGGGCGGCTTTCGGCCGCGTTCGCCCACCAGCGCCTGCGCCGGGCGATGGCCGGCGGCGTCCGGTACGTGACCGGCGGGTGGTCCACCCTGGTCGACCTTCTGGCCGAGCGGGCAGCCGGCCTCGGCGCGCAGATAAGCACCCGGACACGGGTGCCTGCCCTGCCCGCGGGCCCGACGATCCTGGCCACCAGCCTGGCCACGGCGCGCCAATTGACCGGCGACCGATCGCTCACCTGGCCCGGCGCCCGCGTGACGACGGTCGACCTGGGCCTGCGGGCCGACAGCGGCCCAGACTGGTTCCGGGTGATGGACCTCGATGCCCGGATCTACGCCGCCCGCTACGGCCTCGCCGACCCCACCTTGGCCCCGCCCGGACACGAACTCGTCCAGATCTCCGCCGCCTGCGCCCCAGGCGAGCGGAAAGCCGACGCCGAACGCCGCGTTCAGCATCTTCTCGACGAGTCCTGGCCCGGCTGGCGCGCGGCGCTGCAGTGGTACCGCAGCGCCCTGCGCACGGACTGCACCGGAGCCATCGATCTGCCGGGACGACCTGGCACGACCGCCCGGCCGTCGGCCGCGGTGACTCCCTCGCCGTGGCCACAGACCAGTCAGCCGCGCCGGGACTGCTGGCCGAGGTCGGAATCAGCGCTGCGCAACTCGCCCTCCAGCAGCTCGGCGAAACCCCCATGCTCGCTGAGGCCCACATACGCGTCTGATTCTCGCCACGATCAAGGTCGGTCCCGGTGAACACGCTCGGCTGGGACCAGACGGCACCCGGGGGCTGATCATGTCGGTCAGCACCCGGAGGTCGTCGTGTGCGGCTCCTGGTCGTTATCCGGGTTGCTCAAGCGAACCTGCTCTGGTCAACCGCATGGCGGTTTTTGAGCCGCGTCAGGCGAGTAGGCTGACCGCGCTTGCCCCTGACGATCAAGGAGCCGCTCATGACGACCGACCCGACGATGACCCGGATCGGCCAGGGGGTGGAGTTGCATCACCACCAAGGTCAGCGTGAAGCTGCTCGCGACCTGTTCGCGCAGATCTGGGATGACATCGGCGGCGAGCAAGGCGATCCGCTGCATGTTTGCGTTCTTGCCCACTCGATGGCCGACGTGCAGGACGACGTGCATGAGGAGCTGAGGTGGGATCTGCGAGCGCTTGCCGCCGCCGATCTGGTCACCGATGAGCGGGTGGCCGAAGCCGGGGTGCCGCTTTCGGTGGCCGGCTTGTATCCGTCGTTGCACCTGAACCTGAGTGAGTGCTATCGCAAGCTGGGCGATCTCGATCGCGCCCGTGAGCACCTCCAGCAGGCGCGGGACGGGATCGGCGTGCTTGGCGACGACGACTACGGGCGGCTCATCAGGGGTGGCCTGGAGCAGGTGGCCGGGCAGTTGGGTGAGACCATCTGACGTCCTCGGACCAGGACCTCCAGGGTCTCCAGCACGCTGATCCCCGGTGGACCCAGATCCTTGAGCCATGCTCATCGGAGCAGTCTCAGCACGCCTTAACGGCGCACCTTGAACCTCAGGTGCAGCACCCCTTCGCCCTGGATGACCACGTGGGGATCCTCCAGCAGATGCTGCCCATCGATGCTGCCGAAGAAGCGTTTGCCCGACCCGAACACCACCGGCGCCACGTCCATCGCCACCTCGTCCACGAGGCCGGCCGCCAGGATCTGGCTGCCCACGTCGCCGGCGTTCACAGCGACGGTTCGCTCCCCGGCGAGCTCCTGGGCCTTGTCGATCGCAGCCCTCACGCCATCGACGAAATGGTACGAAGCCTCGGGGTGCCAGCCCTCAGGCTTGGGCCGGTGGGACACCACGACCACGTGGTCACCCGCGGGCGGCCGACCCTCCCAGCCGTTCACCAGGTCGAACAGGTGGCGGCCCATCACGATCGTGCCGATCGTCTCCCACGTCGACCGGACGTACTCCGCCGATGCACGTGAGACCTTGATGCCGCTTCCGACTCCGGAATGGTCGTACTGCTGGTCGCCGCCTTCGGTGATCGGGATTTCGCCGTTGAAGTACCAATCGTGGAGTGGCCCGACGTCGTCGTTCTTGTCGGCGATGAAGCCGTCCACCGACACCACGTTGTGCATGATTACTGTGCCCACAGGTTCTCCTGGAATCTCCTTGCGCGTTCGCCCCCGATCCTTCCGCCCTCAGGGCGAGTGGGCTTGTAAAAAATCAATCGGCGGGCATCGGCCCGCTGTCCGGCGGAAACCCCCGCTCGGCGGGGAACCGGCGCCGCAGGTCCAGGTATTCCGTCGGGGTATGGCCGGTGAAGTCCTTGAACTCCCTGCTGAAGTGGGCCTGGTCGAAGTAGCCCGCCGTGTGGGCGAGCTGCGACCAGTCGACCGGACGCAGAGCGTCCACGGACACGATCAGCCGCGCGAACCGGTAGATCCGCGCCACCCGCTTCGGGGTGACCCCGACATGAGACTTGAACTGCGTGGCCAGGTGATTGCCGCTCACCCCGGCGGCATCGGCCAGCGCACCGACCGGGACCACGCCGTAGGAGGTCTCCAAACACCAGCCTGTGTGCTGGACCAGGTCGAGACCGCGCGACGGCGCCTCGGCAAGCCGCGATCGCAGCTCCTCCTCCAGCACCCGCAGCGCCTCGGCGGCCGACGTGAGGTCGCCGACCTGGTTGCGGATCCGATCCATGGACCGTTGCCAGACGGCGTCGACCGGCACCCATCGGTCCCGCAGTTCGGTCGCCGGCATGTCGGCGAACGGCGAGATCCCCCAAGGCTTGAAGTGCACCCCGACGAGCCGCACCGGTGTAGGGTACTCGAAGAGGAAACGCCTGGTCCATACCCCCATGAACCACCCATCGGTGAACACTGCCGGCGGCACCGAGGGATCGGAATCCCACAGGCGTACGGGCCCGCCCAGGTTGATGAACAGGTGCGCGGACGGCATCGGCGGGACGTTCATCCGGCGGTGGCGTGGCACTCCGGTCAGGCAGTAGATGTCGTCGATGAACCGGTCGAGCGGCGGCGCGGGCACCCGGACGACGTATTCCATGGAGTCAGTGTGACCGACGAAGGTGCCCGCTCAGCCTCACCCCGGTCGGCTTTGAAGTGATCTACACCACTCACGACTGTTGCGTGCACTTTTTCCACAGAGCACCGGAAAGCGCCCTCGTACGGATCTCCGACGAGGCCGGGCAGCTCGATTCCAAGCGGTGCCAGCCCGGCATGTTCTGCATCTTCGCCGACCCGGACTTCAAGGGCGACGTCCTCGGGACGTTCGGCGATGTCGCCAACGTCGGCGTCGCCAGCCGGCGCATCGGCGGCTTCAACGCCCCAACAGCAACCCCGTGGCCTTCGCCCTGAAGATCCGCCCCAACGAGTTCAGCCCCAACGTCGGCTTCTTCGCCGACGATCTGACCACCGCCTACGGCACCTGCTAGAGAGCCGGTCATGTAGCCGTCCGATATCGCATGAGGCGAGCGGCTCGGGTCACGCCAAAGCCCTCACCACATGGCCTCCGGGTCCGGCTTCCGGCATTCTCGGCTCGACCCGCGCAGGACTGGTTGACCAGAAGAGGAACCCATTGCTGACTCTTGCTTTGAGGGGCCCATAAACCGGTTGCGCGCCCGCCTGGGCATACCGCCAGAATTGGCGCGTGACTGCGCCCGCCGACCTGGAGTTCCTGGTCCGGTTGCTTGAAGCGTGGGGGTTTCCCCCGGACACGACGATCATCCGAGCCGAGCAGGGGACCAACAACCAGACGTTCGTGCTCCGCCAAGGGGACCTCCGATACGTGCTCCGGGTCAGCCAGACCCTGTCCGCCGCGCGGGTCGGCGCCGAGCACCGGATCCTGCGGTGGGTACGGCAGGCCGGACTTCCCTTCCAGGTGCCTGAGCCGGTCGCCGCGCCCAGCGGGGACACCGTGATCGAGACCGCGGCGGGACCCGCCACCGTCTGCCGGTGGATCCCCGGCGTGCGGCCCGACCTCACGGGCCGGACGGCACTCGAGCGCTTCGGCCGGGCGGCCGGGCTGCTCGGCGAGACATTGCTGGGCGTACCGCCAGAAGACGGGCTGGGAGACTGGCGCGGCAATCCTCTGGCGCACCCCGCCGTACCGCACGTCGGCACCCTTTGCCGTCAGCTGCGCGCCACCGGGATCAGCGCGGAGCGGGCCGCCCACCTCGAGGCCGTGGCACGCCGCGTCGAGCAGGAGTGGCCTGTGGGCGGCGGCACACTGCCGACCCAGGTCATCCACGGTGACCTGGCGGCCTCGAACGCCCTGGTCGACGAGGACACCGGGGAGGTGAGCGGGCTGCTTGACTTCGAGTTCGCCGGGCTCGGCTTCCTGGTCCAGGAGGTGATGGCGGCGCTGTTCAACAGCGGGGCCCTGGAGACGCGCGACTGGCAGCTCCGCACGACGGCCTTCCTCCGGGGGTACGCCTCGGTCCGCCCGCTGGACGTCGCCGAGGCCGACGCCCTGCCCCAGCTGCTCCTCGCCCGGGCGGTCGGCAGCGCCCTGTGGCGGGCGGGCCGCTGGCTGAACGGGAGGGCGCAACTCGACGAGGTCGCCGACCGAATCCGCAAGCTGGAGGACACGACCCGCTGGCTCGACGCCAACGGTGGAAAGCTCCGGTCACTCGCGGCCTCCGGCGGGCACGGGTGACTCGGAAACGGCCAGCGCCGCGTCGCGCGCCTGCGGGCCGCGCGGGTCGCATGTCGGTCGCGTCAGGTGCTCTCGGTCGGATCGGAGACCTGCCCGCCGCTCTCCTCGTGCGAGGCCTTGCCCCGTGAGGCCGGCACCACGATCTCCTCGTTGTCCTTGTTACGAGCCACCCAGAGATAGACCAGCGCGCCGACGAACAGCACGATCGAGGTCCACTGGTTGATCCGCAGCCCAAGGAGCGTCACCGCGTGGTCCACCCCGCCGACCGGGTCGATCCGCAGCCCTTCGATCCAGAACCGCCCGAACGTGTAGCCGGCGACGTAGACGGCGAACAGGCGGCCGTGGTGCAGCGTGAACCGTCTGCCGGCCAGGATCAGTCCGAAACCGAGCGCCGCGTCCCACAGCGACTCGTACAGGAAGGTCGGGTGGTAGAGCACGCCTGGCTCGCCGCCGTGCGCCTGGTCGATCTCCAGGCCCCACGGCAACGTGGTCGGACTACCGTACAGCTCCTGGTTGAACCAGTTGCCCCAGCGGGCGATCGCCTGCCCGAACGCGATGCCGGGCGCGACCGTGTCGGCCACGGCTGCCAGGGACAGCCCCCGGCGGCGGCAGGCCAGCCACATGCCCACGCCTCCCAGGGCGACCGCGCCCCAGATGCTGAGCCCGCCTTCCCAAATGAACAGCGCCTGGTACGGCTCCTTGATCGCGCGCGGGCCGAAGTAGGTCTGCCAGTCGGTGATGACGTGGTAGAGGCGAGCCCCGATCAGGCCGAAGATCACTCCGGGGACCGCCAGGTCGCCGATCGTGCCCTTCTCGCCGCCGCGGGCGCGCCAACGGCGCTCGCTCAGCCAGATGCCGAAGCCGATCGCGATGATGAAGCACAATGCGTAGGCCCGGATCGGGATGAATCCGAGATACCAGACCCCTTCGGAAGGGCTGGGAATCGAGGCGAGAGGCATGCCGGTGAGGCTAGCCAACACGAGGCCCCTTGACCGCCTTCGTAACCTGATCGCGAGCCATCTGCGATGTGACGCGGCGTAGCCGAACCGGTGCGGCATCCGCTGGCCGTGCGCTTGCTACTCCCCCGGCCTCCGCCCAGGCCCAAGGCGGGCTCGGGCGGCAGGTCACCGCCGCCTGGACCCTGATCGTCGAAGCCGCGGAGAAGACGGCCGCCGCCACTCACGCCCTGCAACTGCGCGAGGAGAAACGGCAGCGCACCAAGCAGGTGCCGGGAGCTGGACAAGACCAACCGCCAGACGGCCACAACGACCACCATCGGGCCCGGCGTTCCCACGCTCTGGCGGTCGCACCCGACGGTATTGCGGCCTCCATAGCCGAAGGCGGCCCGGCCGTCGACATCACGACCGCACACAGCACAGTCCGGGATGATCGCCCTACCTGACAGCGGTTCTTCGATGGCTCGACGATGCTGCTCGCCAGAACTCCGTCTCCGTCGTCGCCCCGACCCGTACACGCCGAACAGATCACGGTCGGCCACGGCCCGACGGCGACCGCACTGACCCGGACGGACGCCACGCGGGAGCGGGGCTGGGGAGTCAGCCGACGGGGTCGTGGTCATCGTTCGTTGATGGTCTGGTCGCCACCGGCCTGATACACCCGGCCCTGCCCCGAAGCCTGCGCCCACATCTGCACATTGCGCGCGCCATCCCCCGTCGAGACGACGCCGGTATTGTCCCCGCCGATGGCGATCGACCGCTCCCCCGAAGCCGACATGCCAGGCGGCGTCTCGGGCACGCCATCCGCTGGGTCAGCGGCGGCAGCGGTCGGCTTGGTACGGTCGGCGCGCAGCTGCAGCAGCAGTGCCACCACCGCGACCACCAGTCCGGCCGCGCCGATGAACATGCTGATCACGCTGGCCCGCTGATCCAGCACGCCCAGCACGTCCGGCGGGAGGCGTAGCGGGTCGGCGAAGAAGCCGATCAATCCCACGGCCAGTAGTGCCGTCATCGCGACGATCACGGCGATGACCGCCCGCCGTCTGCCCCGTGACCGTGGGGCGTGTCCGGATCCTGCTGCCGTCTTCGACATGCTTCCAGGGTGCTCCCGAACCACCATGAGCAGGACGCATAGTGACGAACGCGTTACCTTCGCCCGCGAGGTAGGCGTCGGCCGCTCCACGCCGTACCGGGCGCTGGAAGACGACGACCAACCCGCCACATCGGCCGCCGGGCCGGCGAGGTAGCGGTCTACGGCTGGTGCGACGGCGGGCTGTCGGGCAGGTCGCGGTCGGTGAACATGGCGATCAGGCGGCGCACCGGCATGCCGGCCTCCGTGGGGTAGCGGAAGTCCAGGTCCGTGTTGATGGTGTAGCGGTTGTGGCGGCCGACTCGTTCGCGGGTGAGGTATCCGGCATCGTGCAGGTCGTTGACGATGCTCTGTACGGTGCGCTCGGTGATGCCGATCCAGGAGGCGATCTCGCGCAGCCGTACCTCGGGGTTGCGGGCGATCTCCAGCAGCACGCGGGCGTGGTGGGTCAGGAAGGTCCAGGCCGGGGTCTCGTGACCGGGCTGCATGGCGCTCACGCTTTCAGTCCGTGGTGGCGGACGGTGTCGGGTAGTGGCTGGCATCAGAGTTTATAATGAAAGCTATTTCATGTAACCTTCTTCAGGGTTTACGGTTGAGAACGCCACCAAAGTCCCCGTACCGATCGAGGAGGCGGATACGCGATGTCTGAGCAGGCGGACGGCCGCCATGCCGAGGACCTGACCGCACGGATGACTGACGTGACCCCGCTACATCTGACCAGCCGAGCCCTGATCGGCGGCACCCTCATCGAGGTGGTGGGCGAGGTGGATGCCGCCACAGTCGCCCAGCTGACCGCCTACATCGAGCGTGAGCATCCGGACGCCGGCCTGCCCCTGGTGCTGGATTTGTCCGGGGTGAGTTTCATGGACAGCTCCGGCCTGCATCTGCTCATCCAGCAGCACCACCGTCAAGATGAGCATGGCGCCGGCCTGCACCTGGCCGCCCCGCACAAACGGGTGAGGCGCATCCTGGAGATCACGGGCGTCGGTCAGTTGCTGCGCACCCATTCCGGGCTCGATCAGGCGCTGCTGGCCGCCGATCTGATCGATCCCATGCCGCGGTCCGCGGCATGACCTGACGCTCTGGCCATCGGCGGCTCGGCGACGGTGATCGCGCACGGGCCTGCATGCGTGCGGCTCGCCAGGCCGTCGGTGTCGGCTCCATTTACGCCCAGCGGGCATCGGACAGGTCCGGGGGCAAGGACGGCGCGAGGTCATAGTCCCGTGCTGGCAACTGTCGCCCCAGAAGGCCCGCATCTGTCGAGTCGGGCGACTCAAGGGCATCCCGGGATCATGCGTCTCAAGGGCGTCCCGGGATCATGCGTCCGCCATCTCGTCCTTGTGGCGGAACAGGATCCGGTATTCCTGAGGGGAGGTGCCGAGGTGCCGATGGAATGCGGCCCGCAAGGAAGCGGGAGCGCCGAGACCGGTCAGGCGGCCGATCTGCTCGATGGGCACGGTGGTCGCCTCCAGCAGTTCGCGTGCCCGGTCAATGCGCGCGTCGGTCAGCCAGGCCATGGGCGGAGTGCCGGTCTCCTCACGGAAGCGGCGGATCAGTGTCCGCCGCGACATATGGGCGCGTTCGGCGAGGTGGCCGACGGTCAGGGGCGTCGCAAGGTTGTCAAGCATCCACTCCCGCAGAGGTGCGAGTTCATCTCCGCTCGCTTCGGGGCGGAATTGTTCGATGAACTGTGCTTGGCCTCCCCGTCGCCGTGGCGGCGCGACGAGATCGCGTGCGTGCGTGTTCGCTGCTGCGGCGCCCAGGTCGGTGCGGATCAGGTGCAGGCACAGGTCAATTCCCGCGGTCACGCCGGCGGACGTGAGGATCTCGCCGTCGTCGACGTAGAGCTGATTCGGCAGGACATCGACGAGTGGGTAGCGCTGACGCAATTGCTCGGCGTGCCGCCAGTGTGTGGTCGCGCGGCGCCCGTCGAGCAGCCCGGCCGCGGCCAGGGCGAAGGCCGCGGTGCAGATGGAGACGAGTCGGGCGCCTCGGGCGTGAGCTGCTCGTAGTGCCGCCAGAAGCTCAGCGGACAGGGTCGCGTCAATGTGGTCGTAACCCGGAATGATCACAGTGGCGGCGTCGTCCAGCGCCTCGAGGCCGGCCGCGACGGTGATCGCGAAGCCGAACCCTGGCACCAGGCCGGTGTCGGTGTCACCGCACACCGTCAGCTCATAGTGGGGGTCCATGGCGAAGATCTGCGTCGCGGTACCGAACTCGAGCGGAAGCACACCGGGCAGTACGAGCACCGCAACGTGGTGTCTGTTTGTCATAGTGGCACGACTGTAGCGCTGGTTGGCATCCGTGCCACTTTTGGTAGGAGGGCCGGTTTCATAGTGTCGCGTCATGACCGGCATCCCCGCACTCTCGGAAGGCCTGCAGAACGAGGTACTCGCTCTTCCTGCCGGGCCGCTGGTTGAGGCAAGCCTCGCCGCGGCGCGTGCTGCGGTGCATCCGTCTGTGCTCAACCACTGCATTCGCGGTTTCTACTGGGCCCGCCTGTTCGCCGCCCACAAAGGCGTCCTGAACGACGCGGACTACGACGAGGAACTCCTCTTCGCCGCCCATGTGATGCACGACCTGGGTACAGGCCCCGACGCACCCGGCCGGCTCCGGTTCGAGATGGAAGGCGCCGATCTTGCCGCCATCGTGCTGACCGACCTCGGCGCTCCCGCCCGGGACGTCGACCGGGTCTGGGAGGCGATCGCTCTTCACACCACTCCGCAGATCCCCGAACGAATGGGGCTGCTGACCTACCTCACCTACGAAGGCATCTGGATAGATTTCGGCAAACATTTCGACCTCGTGGCCAAGGAACAGAGGCAGATCCATGCCGCCTACCCACGGCTCGAGATGGTCCGCCATCTGACCGGCGAAGTCCTCGCCCACGGAGCCCGCTCCGAGACCGCCGCGCCCCCGTACGCGATCGCCTACCACCTGGCGCGTGAGCGAGAAGCAGATGGAGTCACCTTCATGGAGCGTGGCGTAACCAATGGCCCGTGGGGGGAGTAGGCGGAGGCCCTCGGCACCGGCCTCATGGTGACCGTTTCCGTCGACTGAACAGGGCCGTCTTTCGCCCCGTCTCCTCCAACCAGGAAGCCATTCTCCACGGCACCAACGCCATCGCCGAAATCCTCGACCTGCGCAGCATTCACGTTGCCGAAGACTCACCCTGGTTTTGAGTATCCCGGGCGTTGCGCGAAAAGCCCGGGACTGTACCGCAAGAATCGGAGTTAAGCATGTCGGATTTTGTCGAATTCACATTCCGAGGGCAGCCGGGCTACAGCGAACCGGCAGTCCGGGAGATCGTCACCAGTTCGATTCCCGTCAGGACGATCGCCATCTACTGCTTTGACCCCCGGGCGGCCGGCGTTGCGCAGGCAGTGGCCGATTACTTCGGTGACGAGGTCTACCCTGGTGACCTTGTCCTCGACGAGGCAGGCAGGAAGAGAGGTTCTACAGCGACAGTGTTCCCCCTCATCGTCGGGGGTGGACGCGCAGCGGATGCTCTTCGCTCGATCACGGTCTCCCAGCACCTCTTCGGAATCGAGCGCGTTGTCGTCGTACACCACTCCTTCTGCGGCGGTACCTCATTCACGGAGGAGGGGATCATCGATGCGTGGAAACGTGAACAGCACACCGATATCTCGTCTGCGTACGACTGGGACGGCATCTGCATCGCTGACTTCGAGAAATCACTCAACTACGACGTAAGCCTGATCCGCAACAGCCCAGGCACGCCGAAACACGTTGAGATTCACGGCCTCTTCTACGACATCGATTCCGGCGAGCTGACAGAGGTCATCCGGGACGTTCCGTAATCCAAGTGCACGTGCGGCGGGATGATCGGGGCGACGGTGATGGTGAGCTTGGGTTTGTGCTGGGTCGCGGTGGCGTCGGTGAAGGCGAACACGCCGTCGAACTGCGCGCCGGTGGTCAGCGGGCCGGCAACCTGGCCGCCCGCGCCGCACGGCGCGTCGCAGCTCGGGGTGAAGATCAGGCTGGAGCCGGCCGGGCTGCCGAGCGCCCGGGCGGTGGCGGTATCCCAGCTTGCCTCCGCCACCCGGTGGGGCGCACGGTCGGGCCCGGCTTGTGTCCACAAGGCGGTTCGTGAAGCAGAGCGGGATTCGTCGGGCCCGCGGCCGGCTGGCCGAACTGAGCGGGCGGGCGGGCGGCGAGCCGGTCACCTTGGCCCGGCGTGGCCCGGCGTGGCCCGGGCCGCAGGGCGGCCGTCCTGCGGCCGGTCGAAGTGGCCGCCCCTGTGCGCCGGCCGAGGTGGGCCACCCCTGTGCGCCGGCCGGCCTGCGGGCCGCGTAGAGACGCGACGAAGAGCTGCGTGTCCGGGCCGAGGTGGATGACAGGTACGCCGCCGACCGGCTGGCCGATGCGCCGGCGCGGGCAGGGGCGGGCGGGTGCTTGTACGGACTTGTACGGATGATTCGGCCAGGGCTTCACCGGCCACGGAATTCTCGTCAGCGTGGTTCCAGCAACGACCCATCGCGGAGCGCGCGGCTTCGCGCAAGCAGGGAGGAACCCCGTTGTCCAGACTCATCAAGGCCGCGTTCGCCACGGCAGCGCTGTCCGGCGCTCTCGCGCTGACGATCACCGCCGCCGACGCCGTGTCCAGTTCCCAGACCGGCACGCAGACCAGCGCTCAGTCTTACACCGGGGAGAGCAGCCCATGGACCGCCCAGACGGTCGGAGCCTGGGGGAACATCCCGACGGCGTCTGTCAACGTCACCGTGCCCTCAGGGACGACGCGATTCGTCGACGCCCGCTTCACCGCCGAGTCCATTTGCGCCGGCGACGCCAGTGCCTGGTGCTCCGTGCGTATCGTCGTGGTCAACTCCGCGGGGACGACCACCGAGCTGCAACCGGTCACGAGCACGGACTACAGGTTCGACAGCCCCGGTGGCGTCGAGGAGGCCCACGCCCTCGAGCGTTTCTCTGCTCCCCTGGGCCCGGGCACCTACACCGTCCGGGTGCAAGCCCTGCGCATCACAGGCATCACTCAGTTCACCCTGGACGACTACGCGTTCGCGGTCGGCCTCGTCGAGCCCTAAGACATGATCATCAATAGGTCCCTGCGGACGTCTCCGCAGGGACCTATTGATCGTGAGATCAGGCGGCCGGGTCGCCGTGGCCTGCACGCCTTACCGGGCCAGGTCCACCATCCGCCGGTTCCGCCGATGTCGACCTCTACCGGCATCGTGGGCTTTGCCGAACACCGGGGACACGCCTTGAAGACCGGTCCACGTGCCTCACCTACCTGAAGAGATCATCGCGCTCTGACCTGTGAGAAGGGACCTCGAACCCTGGATGGCCAGCAGTTCTTCCGCCCATTCGCGCGGATCACCTCACAGACCGAGCCGAAGCGAGTGGCGTTGTCAGCGAAGGATTTGGCCTCACCAGCGCGTTGCGAACGCTGCCCAGGTGTCGGCAGGCGGCTGGGGGCAGCAGCCGGTCCTTGTCAGCGGGGCGAGTGCGCCGCCGGCATGGGTCGGCGGCGCACGCAACAGCGCCGTTCTGGTCGGGAATGGCGAGTTTGCGTGATTGCAGCGGCGGTGCCGCCGTGAACAGCAGCGGCTGCGTGCCTTTGGCGCCAGGCTTCACCGGTGGCGATGCGTTCGCCGGGCCCGGCCGGCGTGCCTGCCTCGTTCAACGACAGGTGATCGACGCCAGCCGCGCCTGTCGCCGGGGTCGTGGCCTGGCTCTTGTCGGCTCCAGGTCACTCGTCCAGATTCGACATGGTGCTGTGTCCGAAGGGGATGACCATGGTCCAGCCCTCGACCAGGTCATTCATGATCTCACCGAACTTCTGCACCGGTCCGTTGTTGATGTGGCTCTCGAAGGCGGCCTCATCCGTGTAGACCTCGTAGACGTACACCACGTCAGGTTCCGTCTCGACCTCCCACAGGTCGAGTCGCAGCGTGCCCGGCTCGGATTCCCTGACCACCTGGGTGTTCCAGCGTGAAAGCTCCAGAAACTCCGATCGCTTTCCTGGTTTGACGACGAGCCTGACGAGTGCCCCGTACATCAGATGCTCCTGATCTTGGGCCGGCCGATCTTTGCAGCCGGATCCGGGTGGGGGTTCTAGCGGGGGTTCTCGGCGCGCCAGGCGACGTAGTCGGCGACCGCCTTGGCGAGGTCGAAGGCCGGTGCGAAGCCGGTGTCGTGGGTGAGCCGGGTGGTGTCGAGGTAGGGGTTGTCGCCGGGGCCGGTCTGCCGTCCGGGCAGGAGGTCGAGCCGCAGGCCGGGAGTGATCGCCTGCACGGCGTCCGCAAGCTCGCGGTTGGTGAACGGTCGGCCGCTGGAGACGTTGTAGGTGTCGTGCCGCAGGGTTTCCGCGGTCGTCAGCAGGGCGATCGCGCGCCCGGCGTCGGATGCGTAGCAACTGTCGCCGCCGTCGTCGGCGTACAGCGGCTGCGGCTTCTCACCGCGGAGCACGGCGCTGATGTACGGCGGGATGTGGTTGAACGGTGATTCCGGGTCCATCAGCGGTCCCCAGATGCTCCCGATGCGGAGCACGACCGGCTGGACGCCGCTGCCCTGGAGGCTGTGCGTGGTGAGCGGCTCGACGGCCTTCTTGAAGGCGACGATCAGGTGCGGCAGGTTCGCGGTGGGCAGCGCGAGCTCCTCGTGCCAGCGGGTCTCGCTCCGGCCGACGTACACGCCGAGGCTGCTCGCGACGGCGAACCTGCGCACGCCCCACGTGCGGGCGGCGTCCAGCGCGTTGAGCAGGCCGATCGTGTCCTTACGGAAGTAGCGGACCGGGTCCTCGCCGGGGATGCTGCCGGCGAGATGGACGACGTCGCTGATGTCGTGGCGATCGGCGAGGGCCAGGAAGGCGTCCCGGTCGGTGACGTCGAGAGGCTCCACGCTGACCCGGCCGGCGAGGAACGACGGGACCTCGGTCCGGCGGTGTGCGGTGACGACGACCTCGTGTCCGAGGTCGACGAGCGCGCGGGCGGTGTGCGCGCCGATCATGCCCAGCCCGCCGGTGACGAGGATCATCGGACCACCTCGTAGTGGAGGTGGGTGACACCCTGTGCCGGTACGGCCTCCAGCAGACGGAGGTGTACGTGCTCGGGCAGCGACTGGAAGAAGGGGCGGCCGCCGCCGAGCAGGATGGGTACCTGGTGGAGGATCACCTCGTCGACGAGCCCTGCCTTCAGGGCCTCGGTCGTGACGCCGCCGCCCATGAGGCCGACGTCCCGGCCGTCGGCGGCCTCGCGAGCCGCCGCGATCGCGTCTTTGATGCCAGTGGTGATGAGGGTTTGCCGGTCGGTCATCTCCGGCGCGGCCCGGTGGCTGAGGACGACGAGCCGGGCTTTCGGGTGTGGGCTGCCGCCTCCGAAACGGTCGGAATCCTCGTAGGTGTTGCGCCCTGCGACGACCGCGCTCGCACGTGCGGCGAGAGCGTCGAAGACGCGGGCGCTCGGCTCGCTCAGTTTGAACCCGTCGAAGACCTGGCTGGGTGTGTCGCCGTTGAAGTACCAGTCGAACAGCATCGTTGCGTCTCCCAGCCCGCGTCCGGCGCCGGGGTCGCGGCCGGTGATGTAGCCGTCGACCGACACCGCGTGGGCGGCGATGACCTTGCTCATGGCGGCAATTCCTTTCTGGAGTTCCTTGAAGAGACTCAATGACCGTAACACTTAAAGTTCCTTAAGGGAACTCCAATGGGTAGACTGACCCCATGCAACGCACCAACTTCGGCGACATGGCCTGCTCCATCGCCCGCACCCTCGACGTCATCGGAGAGCCCTGGTCACCCCTGATCCTGCGTGACGTATGGGCCGGCCTGAACCGGTTCGACCACCTCCAGGCCGACCTCGGGATCTCCCGCAAAGTGCTGACCGAACGCCTCAACCACCTCGTCGACCAAGGCATCCTCGAACGCCGCCCCTACGACAACCGGCCACGCCACGAGTACCACCTGACCGTCAAAGGCACCGAACTGGTCGACCTGCTCATGGTCATGGCCGGCTGGGGCGACAAATGGCTCGCCGGCCAGGCCGGACCGCCCGTGCTCTACCGCCACCACGCATGCGGCGAGATCAGCCGTACCGACCTGCGCTGCGCCCACTGCGGCCAGCCGATGCACGCCGGCGACGTCGACCTGCTGCCCGGCCCAGGAGCGGCCACGTGATCGAGACCGGTTCCACAGCTCGCCGGGAGGCACATGCCCTCCCGTGCGACGAGGTAGGGCCGGCCACAGCACGAACACGTCCACGGACACCAGCGGCGACGACAGAGGGAACACCGCGGGACCGAGCCACCGCCTCGGTTCCGGCCCGCGGCGCAGTGCGATCGATGATCATGATTGCGCTCCTTCCGGTTGCCGAGAAGTCTCGCGGCTCCGCCGCTCGACCGGCAGATGCCGATGTGGACTGTCATCGGTGATGAACGCCATCGCGAGTTCGGTGATATTTGCATCTGTTCCCGGAGGCCCGCCGCCGCAAGGCGGCCCGGGTATCCAGTCGGGAAAGCCGCGCATTTGCGGGTCGGCGGCAGGGCGACGGCGAGCGGGTACGGGTGGAGACCGGCCCGGTGCCGGTGACGCCTGATCTGCGAAAAGGAAACGTTCTACGCCCTCGCAAAGGGGCAGGTCACCGTCTATGACGCGGTGGCTTCAGGACGACCTGTCGTGGAGCCGCTCGGCAGTTCTTCGAGCTGTTCCGCCTGCCCGACGGACATCGCACGACCGCGCACTGAGCCCGTGCGGCGCCCGCGCAAAGGACTCCGCACTTCTCCAGAAACGGAACCCGTGATGGAACGCAATCTTCTGGTGATCGGGGCGACCGGAAAGACCGGTCGCCACACCGCCGAACTGCTGCTTCAGCGCGGCCACCACGTCCGCGCGCTCGTCCGCCGGGTCGATGAGCGCTCCGAGAGGCTCGCCGGACTCGGGGCGCAGATCGTGGAGGGCAACGTCCTCGACCTCAACTCCTTGGCGGAGGCGATGAAGGGGATCGAGGCCCTGTACTTCACCTACCCGATCCTTCCCGGCCTGATGGACGCCACGGCGAACGTGGCCCTGGCTGCGGAGGAGCACGCCGTACAGGCGATTGTGAACATGTCGCAAATCTCCGCCCGCCGCGACTCCGCCAGCAACGCGGCACGCCAGCACTGGGTCGCGGAACGTGTGCTGGACCGCTTCCCGGTGGCCGTCACCCACATCCGTCCGACCTTCTTCGCCCAGTGGCTGATCAACACCTGGGCCGACGGGACCGGCGAACTGCGGCTGCCCTTCGCCGACGGACGCCATGCCCCGATCGCTGAAAGCGACCAGGCAAGGGTGATCGCGGCCATCCTGGAGGACCCCGCCCCGCACGCCGGCAAGATCTACCCGCTGTACGGGCCGGTGGAGCTCAACCACTACGAGATCGCCGAGAAGATGTCGCAGGCGCTCGGCCGTCAGGTCACCTACGTGCCCATCAGCCTCGACGAGTTCAGAACCATCCTCGAGGGCCGCGGCGCCTCGGAACACCTCATCCAGCACCTTCTCGCCGTCGCGGTCGACTACCGCAACGGCATCTTCGCCGGCACCAACGATGTCGTGAAGAAGATCGGCGGCACCGACCCCCTCGATGTCGAGAGCTTCGTCGCCCAGAACCGGGCGGCCTTCGACCTGCGCACCGCCTGAAACCCAGGATCGGCCCGTGGGTTCGGCCTGGAAATCACGCGCGGAGCTCGCGGCAGGACATCAGGTGGTGGCATCCGCGAGCAGTTCCCCGATGGGGACAACTGTCCGTGCCGTCGGATGTGACCGGCCCCGGGAGCATCCAGGCGGCAGTCGAACGGTTCGGACGCATCGACGTCCTGGTCAACAACGCCGGCACCGGCCTGCTCGCCGCCGAGGAAGATTCCAACGAAGCCACGGTGCGCGCGCCGTGCTGCCGCTACTGCGGCACCTGCGTTCCGGGCACGTCAGCTCCGTCGTGGGCTTCGCCACCGCGCCGGGCCTCTTCCGCATCGATGTGATCGACGACTACGCCGACACCATGCCTGAAGCCGCTACGGGGCTCAAACACAGCTCGTCCAGCCCCGCACGGAAGCGGTGCCCCGTGCCCTGGAGCTCGGTGAGGGCGGCGGCGGGGATCTTCGGCGAGCCGGATCTCTGGGGGGCGACCTTTGTCGTGGTTGCCCGCGGCGAACGGCTGTCTGCCATCACACGGCGGTTGGGCCGCCGCGGGGAACTTCGCGGCAACGGAAGCATCGGCGATGTCGTCCAGGCGGGCATCCCTCACCGGTCGTTGTGCGTAGTTCCCCGCGTTGCCGGGCCGGAGGCTGCAAGAGCCGTGGCGGGCCGAAAAGGCTGTGCGCCTGTCGGTCAGTAGCCGACGGTGAAGCGCCGCCCACGGTGCCTGGGCTGCTCGATCTCGTCGACGAGGGCGACCGCGTAGTCCTCCACGGTGATGGTGCTGTTGCCGTCGTCGTCGGTGATGAGGTCGTCCAGGGCGGTGCGGTAGCTGCCGGTGCGGGTGCCGGGCTCGATCATGGCCGCGGGGCTGATGTTGGTCCAGTCGACGTCGGTGACGGTCCGGTAGTAGTCGAGGGCGTCGCCGTGGGCGTGCATGATCTGCAGCAGGAAGTCGGGCAGGCCCGGGGCGTCCCACACCTGCTTGCCGTCGGGGGTGCGCAGGGACCCGGCGCCGCCGACGGTGATCAGGCGGGGTGCCTGCCCGCCGAGCGTCCGCAGTCCTTCGGTGAGGGCGACGGCGGCAGGCTTGATGGTGGCGATGTGGCCGGGGCCGTCACCGCCGCCGACAGCGCTGACGACGACGTCGCCGCCCTTCGCGGCGGCGGCGACCGACTGGACGTCGAGGACGTCGCCGGTGGTGACGGTCAGGTTCGCGTGGTGTTCGGTGACCTTGGCGGGGTCGCGGACGACGGCGGTGACGGTGTGGCCGCGGTCGAGGGCCTCGCGGACGATGGCGGAGCCGATGGTGCCGTTGGCGCCGAAGACAGCGATGTTCGTCATGGCAGTGTTTTCCTTTGTGATCTGTTGTGGTGGTTCGGGGGGGTGGTCAGGCGGAGGTGGGGGCCATGTGCCGGTCGAGGGCCTCGGTGAGCTCGAGGGCGCTGGAGATCGGCCCGCCGAGCCGGTGGATGCCGGTGGGGGTGTGCAGGAGCAGGGTCGGGTAGGCGTCGACGCCGAGCCGGCGCAGTTCCCGGAAGCCGTCTTCGGCTTCGGTGCGGGTGGCCGGGTCGAGGATGGCTTCGGCGACGGCGTCGGCGTCGAGGCCGTGCCCGGTGGCGATGGACCGGTACACGTCGAGGTCGGAGAGGCTGTGGCCGTCGACGCACCAGGCGCGCTGGAGTGCGCTCGCCAGTTCCAGGACGCGTCCGGGAGCCTGGCGGCTCAACGCGACCAGGCCGACGGCGGCGTCGGTGGAGTCCAGCACCAGGGTCCCCTCGGCCAGGGCGTGCTTGTAGCCCTCCCCGAAGGCGACCCCGGTGGCGGCGGCGATGCGCCGGCTGGCGGCCGGGATGTGCGGGTACGCCGCCACGGGCAGGGCGCGCGGGCCCGAGAAGAGGCCCCCGGACAACACCCGCAGATCGATACGGTCCGCGTTGCCGTCGGCGAACTGCCGCAGCGCCGGGCCCAAGCCGTAGCACCAGCCGCAGTAGGCGTCGAACGCGTACGTCAGACGGAAACGGTCTGTCATTCGGGCCTCCTGACATTGGTAGAAGTCAGTCATCGATATCGGCCGGGAGCTGCGACGTCCTTGCCGCCGCATATGCTCTCGACTGAGTTCAAACATAGGAGCCGCGAAAGGCTCCGCCCAGGTACGGTGAGGTCTCGTCGTGGTGAAAAACGGACACGAAGCGATCCCGGAGATCCAGTACGTCCCGCCGGCGGCCGGCGCGGCCGGTGTCGAAGTGATGCCGATCGCCGAGCTGCGCCGCCGCCTGCATCGCCACGGCGGGACGGAAGGCGCCCGGGACGCCGAGGGAGCGGGCCGCGCACAGCGCCCGGACTTCCACCTGCTCCTCACGGTGAAACAGGGGCTGCTGTGGCACATGATCGACTTCGCGGACTACGCCGCCACCGACAGCACCTGGCTGTGGGTCCGCCCCGGCCAGGTACAGCGCTTCGGCGACCTCAGCGCGGCGACCGGCACTGTGGTGCTGTTCCAGCCCGACTTCCTCGACCCCGCCACCGCCGCCGACGTCCGCCTCGACGACCCCTTCGGACGTACCCTGTGGCAGATCACCGCAGAGGACGCCCCCGCCCTGCACCTGGCCCTCGACCACCTCGCCCACGAATACGGCACCACCCACATGCCGGCCCCCACCCGCTCCGCCATCCTCCAGCGGCTGCTCGCCGTGCTCCTGCTGCGCCTGACCCACTTGACCGCACCCGTGGGCACCCTGCCCGCCGAGCACGCGGAGACCTTCCAGCGCTTCCGCGCCGCCGTCGAAACCGGCTTCACCCAGGCCCGCGACGTCGGACACTACGCACGTGCCCTCGGATACTCGCCGCGCACCCTGACCCGGGCCGCGCTCGCCGCGGCCGGCGTCGGCGCCAAGGAGTTCATCGACCGTCGCGTCGTGCTGGAGGCCAAACGCCTCCTCGCCCACGGCGAAGAACCCGTCGCGGGCATCGGGGCCCGCCTCGGCTTCCTCGACGCCAGCAACTTCGTCAAGTACTTCGTCCAGCGCACCGGCACCACACCAGCCACCTTCCGTAGCCGGTACCGCCCGGCCCGGGCCGCCCGCTGAAGCCGCCAGACAGACCTTCAGGCGGTGCCGTCCACCAAGAACGAGGCGCGGTGCGCTCCCTGGGCGCGATCAATCACGCAGCACACACCGGGCATGACCCGATCCTGGCGATGCATGGCACTCGGGCCTCTTCTCGTTCTTGCTCCGCCCTCATACGTTCGGCGCATGAACGACATATTCGCCCTGCCCACGGGGCCGCTGGCCGATGCGGGCCTCGCCCTCGTACAGAAGACGGAGAGCGCGCCGATCGCCGACCACAGCATCCGCAGCTTCCTGTTCGCCCGCCTGCTGGCCGAGCAGGAAGGCTGCCTGAACGATGCGGCTTACGACGAGAACCTGCTCTTCGCCGCCTGCGTGATGCACGATCTGGGGCTGGGCACCCTCGCGGCCGGCCAGGCCCGGTTCGAAGTGGAAGGCGCCGATCTGGCGGCATCCGTGCTGACCGAGCACGGCATCGCCACGGCGGACGTCGACCGGGTGTGGGAAGCGATTGCCCTGCACTCCTCCCTGGGCATTGCCGACCGGCGCGGGCTGCTGACCTACCTGACGCACAAGGGTGTCTTCTCCGACGCCGGCGTCTTCACCGACCTCGGCGCCGCGATGCTCCAGCAGGTCTACGCCACATACCCCCGGCCCGCCGACGACCGCTCTGTCACGGACGCGATCGTCGAGCATGCCTCCCGATCCCGGGCCGCGGCACCGCCGTACTCGATCGCAGCCGAGTTGCTGCGCCGGCGGCAGGCCGGAGCGTGACCTCTGAGAGCCCGCACATGACCTGTTGACCGTGCGGTCCCGGGCCGAGCCAGCTTGACGTTGGAGATCACCGCGCCCCACCACATCGCCGGCACCAGTTCGGAATTCCGATGTTCGTACGGTGCATCGCTTGCCGTACAGCGTATCGCTTCCTTCACCCGGTGGTGTGAATGGGTTCCCTCGTACGAGGGAGGCGCGCCATCGGCCCTTGACGGGAGCCTTGCGGTGTCACGGATGTTCGACGTCGGGAGGGCGTGTGGCTGCTTCGCTGCGGGTTCGGAGGGCGGTGTATCTGCTGCTGTGCGGGCTCCTGCCGTGGGCGGGGGTGAAGACGGTGTGGACTCTGGGCGGTGATGCCCTTGGAGTGAGCGGGGAGGCCTGGCTGCGGGGGGTCGAGAGCGATGGGGATGCCGTCTATCAGGCGCTGGCGGCCGTTGGCATTGACCTGACGGTGCTGGCGGCGCTGCTTGGCGTGTTTCTCGCTCTTGGGCTGGTGCATCGGTGGGGAATGGTCTTTCCGCGGTGGACCCTGTTTCTCGCCGGGCGGCGGGTGCCCGCCTTCCTGCCCCTGGTCCCGGCCTGGGGGGTGGGGCTGTGCCTCGGCGTGTACGGGGTTGTGCTGCTGGTCCTGGCGCCGCTCAGCGTTGTCGGGGTGATTCCGCGGTTCGCGCCACCGGCGCCCTTCACCAGCAGCGGGGACGTGACGTGGATGATCTTGTTTGGCGGGCTGGCCTTCGGAGGGCTCGGGGGTGCTCTCGTCGTGGGAGCGTGGTCCTACGGACGGCGCGTGTCTGCGGCGAAGCGGGCCGCCGTGGAACCGGACGTGCCCTGAGGCTGCCCCGCCGCAGCTCCCGTCCCGGTCCGCGCGCCACGCCCGGCAAAGACGGGCCCGCCGTCCGGCGTACGCCCATGAAACGGCTGCCGTCGATCGGCGGCGGGTCGAGCACGGCGGGCTCGTTCCGTCGCGGGACTCGGCGGTGCAGGGCGGTCCTGCTCGGCGTCGTGATGGTCATCACCGGCGCCAGTTGGCGGCGTAGGAAGCGGCGGGCGGCGGGGAAAGCCCATGAGCAGGCCGTGCCCATCCGCGGAGACTTGGCCGAGGCTTTCCCCCAGCATTGTCCTGGTCCAGGACTGTTTCACTACTTTGGGGGTGTGGGCAGCTATTTGTCGAAATTGCGCCCGCGGTCGATTCGCGGGCGGCTCACGATCTTGAGCGTCGTCTGCACGCTGCTGGTCCTCATACCCATGGCCCTGTTGATGAGCAAGATGATCTCAGAGGCGATCGCCGACATGGCATGGCAGGACACGCAGCAACAGGCGGTGCTGGCGGCCGCCGCCGTACGCGCGGGTGTCCTGCCTCGCACGGTCAAGCCGTCGGTGCCCGGGGTCGATCTGTTGCAGGTCGTGAGTCCCAGCGGGCATGTGCTCGCGGCGTCCCCGACGGCCGGCAGCGAGCCGATGGAGAAGCTGGTGCCCTCTTCCGGCGGTTCGATGGAGAACAGCCAGACCTGCGCCAACCCCGCGCCAGGCTGCCTGCGCATCACCGCGCTCCGGGTGGACGGGCCCGGGTCCCCGATCGTCTACGCCGCCCGGCGCACCACGACGCTGACGTCCACCACGTTCGTCGACTCCATCGTGGCGGCGCAGGCCGCCATCCTGGTCGCCGGCGTCGGGTGGATCGCCTGGGAGGTCACCGGGCGCATCCTGCGACCCGTGGAGGCCGTCCGGTCCCAGCTCGCCACGATCACCCTCAACCATCTGAGCGATCGCATCACCGAGCCGAAAGGCGACGACGAGATCGCCAAGCTGATCCATACGCTCAATCAGACGCTGCTGCGGCTGGAGCGGGCCACCTACGAACAGCGGCGGTTCGTGGCCGACGCCTCGCACGAACTGCGCACCCCGCTGGCCGGGCTGCGCGTCAAGCTGGAGGAGGCCCAGATATATCCGCAGGGCCGGGACGTGGATGGGCTGCTCACCGAGACCTTGGGCGACGTCGACCGGCTGCAGGCGATCATGGGGGATCTGCTCATGCTCGCCGGGCTCGGATCCAGCACATCCGCGGCGCGCGAGAAGGTGGACCTGGGGGACCTGACCCGTACGGAACTGGGCCGGCGCGCCGACCGGATCCCGGTCCGGGCGAGCCTGGCGGAAGGTGTCACGGTGCAGGGGGTGTCCAGCCAGCTCACCCGCGTGCTGACGAACCTGCTGGACAACGCCCAGCGGCATGCCCGCGAAAAGATCGAGGTCGAGGTGCACCGCGATGGGGGGCAGGCCATCATGGCGGTCGGCGACGACGGCCCGGGCATCCCCGAGGAAGATCGCGAGCGGGTCTTCGAACGGTTCACCCGGCTGGACACGGCCCGCAGCCGCGGGCACGGCGGCACCGGTCTGGGCCTGGCGATCGCCTCCGACGTCGTACGCTCCCACTCGGGAACCATCGCCGTCCTGGACTCCGCCTACGGCGGCGCCTGCTTCGAGGTGCGCCTTCCCCTCGCGCCTTAGTGCCGCCTTCCGCAAAGGGCATGGACCGACCGTCGGCGCAGGTCGCCCCTCGGCGGACGTCCCCAGCCGAGGGGTGGCAGCGCAGGGGCGGTGTCATCCGCGACGGCCGGAGCCGAAGCCGGCGGCGGCGAACTGCTCCGCCGTCGGCGCGCGTTCAGGGTCGGTGAGCCATTGCGAGGCGAGCCCGACGAGCAGGGCGAGGTAGTGCGATCCGGCCGCCTGGACCTCCCCCGGATCGCTGTCCGGCCCGAGGCCGGCGAACGCCCGCGCCAGCGATGCCCGCGCGAGCTCCTGACCGCCGGCGATCATCCCCCGGATCTCCTCGTCCTGCCGCGCGGACGCCACGGATTCGAAGTTGACGAACCACAGCGATCGGTTGGCCTGGATCGAGTCGATGATCCGCCCCCACAGGGCTTCCTGATCGCCGGACCGCGTCCCGGCGGGTTCTTCGAGCACGGCGAACAGCAGCTCACCCCACTCCGTGTTGAGATCGCGCAGGGCCCGCGTGAGCAGTCGCTCCTTGGACCCGAAGTGGTAGTTGATCGACGCCTGGTTCGCCCCTGACGCCGCGACCAGGTCTCGCACGGTGGTGTGCGCGTACCCCTTGGTCAGCAGGCAGTCGCGCGCCGCCAGCAGCAGCTTGTCCTTCGCACTCACATGCCCTACGGTATCAAATAAACGTTCGTTTAAGATGTTCGTTTAAAACAATCATTTAGAGAGGTTCCATGACCCCGTACGCCACCGCCGCGCCCGCGCCACCCGTGCTGCGCATCCGCGGTCTACGCTGCGAGTACCCGGGAGAGGCCGGGCCGGTCCATGCGCTGCGCGGCGTCGATCTCGATGTCGCCCGGTCCTCCTTCGTCGCGATCATGGGACCGTCGGGTTCCGGCAAGACCACGCTCCTGCACTGCGCCGCCGGGCTGCAGCAGCCGACCTCCGGCTCCATCGAGCTCGACGGGCAGGACCTTCGCTCGCTCGATCAGACCCAGCTCACGCAGTTGCGCCGGCGCCGCGTCGGATTCGTCTTCCAGTCGTTCAACCTTCTGCCGGCGCTCTCGGCCGTCGACAACGTCGAGCTCCCCCTGCGCCTGGACTCGCGGGAGACGACGCCGGCGCGCACGACCGACCTGCTCGCCCGCGTGGGGCTCGGCAACCGGGGCAGCCACCGCCCTCACCAGCTGTCCGGCGGCCAGAAGCAACGCGTCGCGGTCGCGCGAGCGTTGATCACCGACCCCGACGTCGTCTTCGCCGACGAGCCCACGGGCGCCCTCGACATCCGCAGCGCCAGGGACGTCCTGCGGTTGATGCGCGAGCTCGCGGACCGCGGCCAGACGATCATCATGGTCACGCATGATCCGGTCGCCGCCTCCTATTCCGACGCCGTCCTCTTCCTCGCCGACGGCCGGATCGTCGATCACCTCCCGCGGCCCACCGCACAGCAGGTCGCCGGCAGAATGGCCGTCCTGGTCGAATCGGCCGAGCAGGCCGCCAACGACGCGGCGGCGAGCCGATGATCAAAATCGCCATGCGCTCCTTCGCGCATCACCGTGCCGCCGCGATCGCCACCGGCCTGGTCGCGCTCGTCGGCACGATCCTGGTCACGGGCATGATGAGCCTGCTCGGCACCGGGCTGGCCCGGAGCACGGCCGCCGGCGACCGCGCGTTCCTGGTGCAGTTCCCGCTCATCATGGGCGGGTGGGCGGTCGCGATCGTCCTGTTCGCCATGGTCTCGACGATCAGCGTCGCGCTCGGCGGCCGGGCCGGGGAGATCGCGGGCATCCGTCTCATCGGCGCCAGTCCTCGGCAGGTGCAGCAGTTGCTCGCCATCGAGACGGCGGCCGTCTCGGCCGTCACGGCGCTCCCGGGCCTGGCCGGCGGCTACCTCGTCGGCTGGATCGTCATGCGGAGCATCCATGCGGCCGGGCTCACCGACGCGGCCTCGGTCTTCGCGCCCGGCGTGCTCCTCCCGGTCCTCGGCATGCTCGTCGTGCTGACCGCGAGCGTGCTCGCCGCGTGGATGGGCAGCCGCACCCTCGCTCACCGCAGCCCGGTGGCCGACGCGTCCCCGCCCCCGCGCCGTCGTACCGTGCGGCGTCCGGAACGGCGGCGCCGTGTCGCCGCGACGATCATCATCGCCGCCGGCCTGGCCTCATCGACCGGGGTACTCGCCATGGACCCGGCCGACGTGCTCACCACCGCGATGACCGGACCCGGCTGCGTACTCGTCGCCGCCGGCCTGTGCATTCTCGCCCCGGAGCTCGTCGTCACGGCGAACGCCACGCTCAGCGCCTTCCGCCGGGCACAGACCACCGCCCCGTCCCGCCTGGCCGCGATCAACCTCGCCGTGGCCCCGGACCGGGTACGGCCGACCGTGACGTTCCTGACCCTCT
Organism: Nonomuraea sp. NPDC004186; assembly: GCF_053603495.1. Classification (NCBI taxonomy): domain Bacteria; kingdom Bacillati; phylum Actinomycetota; class Actinomycetes; order Streptosporangiales; family Streptosporangiaceae; genus Nonomuraea; species Nonomuraea sp. NPDC004186. The sequence continues at coordinate 38,556 of NZ_JBSGFQ010000100.1, forward strand.
TCGTCGGCGTCGCCGCGGGCACGCTCAGCATGCAGGGCATCGAGAACGGCTCCGGCACGGCGAACGGCACCGCCCAGGTCCTCGCCTCGATCAACTACTTCGTCGTCGCCCTGATCGCGGCGTTCATGGCCATCGCCCTCACCAACAACCTCGTCGCCTCCATCACCCGGCGCCGCTCCGAATTCGCGACCATGTCCCTGATCGGCGCGACCGGCGCCCAAACACAGCGCATGCTGGTACGCGAGATCGGCACGGCCACCGCCATCAGCACCGTCGCCGGAAGCGTGGGGGCGTTCGTCACGGTCCTGCCCTTCGCCGTCGTCAAAACAGGCAACCCCCTGCAGGCCGCGGCACCCCTCCCCTACGCCGTCACGATCGTGGTCGGGATCGGCGTCACCCTGGGCGTCACGTCCGTCGTCGGAAGGCGCGTCATCCGCGCGGCGTGAGACCGTAACGGGCCGGGGAGCGCTCGGTCAGCTCCTTCGCCCTGCGGTGATCGTACGGTGCGCAGAGCCGTTCGGCCGTCCTCATGGCCTGTTCCGCCGCTTTCCTCGCGGCCTTCCGCCGTCCCCCGTGGGCCAGGACGAGGGCGCGGGCCCAGCCGATGCGGGCCGCGGAGCCGGGGTGGCGGGACTGGAACCCGGCCAGGTGCCGGTCGAGCCGACGCGCCGTGGCGGCGTCCGGGGGCAGGGACACGAGCAGTTCGGCCAGGCCGGACCAGCATTCCAGCAGGCCGCGCCGGCCCGCCGGCAGGCGGGCGGCCAGCTCCAGCACCGTGGTCAGCGCCTGTCCCGGGCCGATCCGCCCGAGGCGGGCCGTGGCCGTGAGCAGGCGCATCTCCTGGATCACCGGCATGACCGTGCCGTCACGCAGGCCGAGTCGCTGCTCGTGGGCGCGGCGGCGGTCGGTCGACGCGCGGGCCGCCGCCAGCACCTGCCCGATCCGCTCCGCGCTCGTCCCGTCGAGGCGCAGCAGCGCCTCGGCCTGGCCGATCAGGCACCAGTGGCGGCCGATGTCGTCGCCGCCCACCCGCCTGGCCGCCTGCTCCGCCGTGGCGGCGAACAGCTCCGCCGCCTGCTCGAAGTCGCCGCGCCACAGGGCCGTCTCGGCGAGCATCCCCGCGCAGTTCTCCGCCACCCGGGGGTCGACCGTCCTGGCCCGGCACTCGGTGAACGACGCGCACGCCGCCTCGAAGTCCCCGGCCGCGAGCAGATCCAGCCCCCTGGCCAGGCGGGCGCGGCTCGCCGGCTCGGTCGGGTGGTCGATGTCGCTCAGCGATCGATCGGCGAGGGCGCCGTAGCGGGTGGCCAGGCGATGTCGTCCGGCGACGCGGGCGATGGTGGCGAAGTTCGCGTACGCCTCCGCGCGCAGGGCCGCATCCGGCGTCCGATCGGCGGCGTTGAGCTGGCGTGACGAGGCGGCCAGCATGGTGAGCAGGTCCTGCTGGTGGTAGGCCAGCCGCGCCAGGAACGTCAGCGCCTGCGCCGCCTCGGCCTGCGCCGAAGCCCCTGAGCGACGGATCGGCAGGACGCGGTGGAGGACCTGGCGGGCGGCGGCCGCCAGGACGGCGGCGGCGAGGCCGGGGCGGGATGTCGGGAGCGGCTCGCCTATCGTGTCGAGCGCCGCCCTGGCCAGGCGGGTGGACTCGCGCTCCCTGGCCAGCTGGTGCTCGCTGACGCCCGCCATCCGCAACCACCGCGCCCGAAGGTACGGGGCCTCGCGCGTACGGGCGAGGTGCCGCAGGACGACGGCGCCGGACTCCTCGTACAGACGCAGGCGCAGGCACAACACCCAGTAGCGGTCGAGGAAGCCGGGCCGGCCGGACACCGCCCAGGCCAGCCGGATGTTGTCCAGCTCCACGCCCAGCACGCGGGTGACCTCGGTGTCGGAGGCGTCCTGGAGGGCGGCGGCGTGCCGGTCGAGCAGGCGAGTGAAGTGGGCGGCGTGCCGTTCCCGCACCGCGCGGCGCTCCCGGGGGTTCAGGTGTCCGGCGGCGAACTGCCGGATGACGGGGTGCAGGACGTAGCGGCCGGACGGGGCGAGCTGGATCATGCTGTGATCCACCAGGTGGACCAGGACGCGCGGCGTGGTCCCGGCCACCTCCAGCGCGGCCCGGAGCGTGCAGCCGCCGCTGAACACCGACAACGCCGCCAGCGCAGCTCTCCCGGCCGGGTCGAGCAGCCGCCAGGAGGTCTCGAAGACCGTACGCATGCAGGCGTGCCGCGACCGGGCGGCCGGCCCGTCGGCCGACAGCAGGCCGGCGTCCACGCCGAGGCGCTGGGCCAGCTCCGCGAGCGGCACCGCGCGCAGCAGGCCGGCCGCCAGCTCGATGGCCAGGGGCAGGCCGCCGATGGCGGCGCAGATCGCGGCGACCGGGACGGCGTGCGGGCCGGGGTCGAAGGCCGGTTGCGCCCGTACGGCCCTGGAGGCGAACAACGCCTCAGCCTCCGGGCCCGGCAGGCCCGCCACCTCGAACGTCACCTGTCCGGGCACGTCCAGGCGGCGTCTGCTGGTCGCGAGGATCCGCACTCCCGGAGCGGTGCGCATGATCCGCGCGATGACCGGGTCGATGGCCGGCAGGTGTTCGAGGTTGTCCAGTACGAGGAGTTGATCGCGGCCGGACAGGGCGGCCAGCAGCAGGTCAAGGGCGGGGCGCTGCGGGGAGAGGTCCACGCCGAGACGCCGGGCCAGCGTCGTGACGGCCGCCTCCGGGCCCACCCCGGCGAAGGACACGAACGCGCACGACGACGTGGCGGCGGCGATGGCCAGGCGGGTCTTGCCGACGCCGCCGGGGCCGAGCAGGGTCACGAGGCGTTCGCAGGCCAGCAGCGCGCGCAGTTCGCGGATCTCCGTCTCCCGGCCGAACAGGTCGGTACGGGGCACGGGCGGCGCGGCGCGGACCTGCCGGCCGGCCGCCGCCTCCGGCGCTCGTACGGAGGTGACGAGCTGCCGGCGGACGGCCGCCGTCTCCGGCGCGGGCTCCACCCCCAGCTCGTCGGCCAGGCGCCGCCGCAGGTCGTCGTAGCAGGCCAGCGCCGCACCCCGGTTCCCGCCCCTGGCCAGCGCCGTGATCAGCAGCCGGTGCGCCTCCTCGTCGTACGGATCCAGCCCGGCCACCAGCCGCGCCAGCCGTACGAACTGGTCGGGCGGCGCGGAGCCGGCCCGCAGCAGGAGGTCGCGCAGCAGGAGCCGGGTCCGCCCGCGCTCGGACTCCAGCCAGCCGCCGAACGCCGGGGCGTCGCAGAACCACACGCCGTCCATGAAATCGCCGCGCCACAAGCGCAGCGCCTCGGCCACGGTCGGCGTCTGGGCCAGGCGCCCGTGATCGACGAAGCAGCCGTCGCCGGCGCGGAAGCGTACGTGGTCGCGGGTGATGTCCAGCCACCCGCCCACCTCCTTGCGCAGCTCCGACAGCGCCAGGCGCAGGCTGCCCCGGGCGTTGGCGTCGGGCCGCTCGCCCCACAACAACGCGGCCAGCTCCGAGCGCGGTCGCGGCCCCGGCGTGGCGGCGAGGTAGCAGAGCAGGGCGCGCGTCTTGGCGGCGCGGATGTCCACCGGCCGCCCCGCGACGGCCAGCTCCGGCGGACCGAGCAGCAGCAGGGTCAGCGACTCTCCCATAGAAGCAGCACAGTAGGCGCGCCCCGGTCGCGCGGCTGTGCCAAAAGGCGCATATGGAACGTGCTCTCCGTCACTGACCTGGGCTCTCACGATCCGCTCACGCTGCCGGCCCCACTCTGATGCCGCGTTCCGCGACAGCGGCAGAGCACACCTCACACCGTAGGAGAAACAGGATGCGCACTCAGAAACTGATCCCCGCGCTCGCACTGACGGCGACCCTGGCCGTACCGGCGGCGCTGGCCGTCGCACCGCCCGCCGGCGCGACGGCCAGGGCCGCGACCTGCCGGGTGGAACTGGACTACATCGACTCGAACAACGTGGACGAGTCCGACGGCGTGGACGAGATCCGGATCAACCTGGGCGGGATCATGTATCCCGCCGGCAACAACTGGGTCAACATGTGGGCCGGCTCCCGTGCCTACACCGCTTCCTTCGGCAGCCCGAGCGCCACGATCAGCTCCTCCGGCTCGGCGCTCTACAGCCTGCGCGAGGTCACCCCGCCGTGGGTCTCCGGCGGCACCACCCTCGGCACGATCACCGCGCAGGGCTCGGTCTGCGCCACGCTCTCCACGGGGCAGTCGGTCGGCCTGGTGAAGACCATCACCGGCACCGACGACACCTACTACTCCTACTACATCAGGCTCGTGATGACCGGCCTCTAGCAGGCGTGAACGTGAATGGTCGCATCGGCAGATACATAGTGATCCACTGTCGACGATCAGGAGCTTCACAGTGCGTAAAGGAGCCAGAGCGGCCGGGGTGTTACTGCTGACCGCGGCCGCGCTCGCCGCCTCACCCACCGCCACCGCGCAGGCGGGGCAGCAGAGCGCGGCCGGGGCGGAGGCCCGGAGCGTCACCTTGATCACGGGCGACCGGGTGACCGTCGTGGGACCGGACACCGCGCTCGTCGAGCGGGGCGAGGGCCGCGACGAGGTCATGTTCCACACCCGCCGGGACGCGGGCCGGTTACGCGTGATCCCCGGCGACGCGCTCCCGCTGCTCAGGGCCGGACGTCTCGACGAGCGACTGTTCGACGTGACGACGCTGCTCGACTACGGATACGACGACCGCCGCGGCTCGCTGCCGCTCATCGTCACCGGGGCGGAGCGGCCGGCCTCCCTGCTCCGCGGCGCCCGGTCGGCCGCGCTGCCCGCGGTCGGCGGCTACGCCGTACAGGAGGAACGCGCGCAGGCGACGCGGTTCTGGCGGGACCTGGCCGGATCCACCGGCCGGGCCGGGCTGCTCGGGACGCGCGGCAAGGTCTGGCTCGACGGGTTCAGGAAAGTGTCGCTGGACCAGAGCGTCAAGCAGATCGGGGCGCCCGACGCCTGGGCCCGCGGCCACACCGGCAAGGGCGTGAAGGTGGCCGTGCTCGACTCCGGCATCGACGCCACTCACCCGGACCTCGCCGGCAAGGTCGTGGCCAGGCGCGACTTCACCGAGGAGCCGGACGAGCGCGATGTCGTCGGCCACGGCACGCACGTCGCCTCCACCATCGCGGGCAGCGGGGCCGCCTCCGGCGGGCGCTACCGCGGCGTGGCTCCGGACGCTGCCCTGCTGGACGGCCGCGTGTGCGAATCCGTCCTCTGCTCCGAGTCGGCGATCCTGGCCGGCATGCAGTGGGCGGCCGAACAGGGCGCCCAGGTCGTGAACCTCAGCCTCGGCACGGCGGACACGCCGGAGACCGACCCGATCGAGCAGGCGGTCCAGACGCTGACCGAGCGGTACGGCACGTTGTTCGTGGTGGCGGCGGGCAACTCCGGGACCGATCGGTCGGTGTCGTCCCCGGCCAGCGCGGATGCCGCGCTGGCGGTGGGCGCGGTGACGAAGTCCGACGAACCGGCGTCGTTCTCGAGCCGCGGACCTCGCGTCGGTGACAACGGGCTTAAACCGGACATCACGGCCCCCGGCGCGGAGATCACCGCGGCCCGGAGCAAGGACAGCCCCGGCACCGGCTCGTACGTCACCAAGTCCGGCACTTCCATGGCCACCCCGCACGTGGCCGGTGTCGCGGCCCTGCTGGCCGGTGAGCATCCCGGCTGGAAGGCGGACACGCTGAAGGCCGCGCTCATGGGCTCGGCCAAGCCCAACCCCGCTGTCAACGTGTACGGGCAAGGCGCGGGCCGGGTGGACGCCGCTCGCGCGACGCTCCAGAACGTGACCGCCGAACCGGCCGGCATCGGCTTCCCGCGACAGGAGTGGCCGCACGGCGACGACGAGGCGGTGACCAGGAAACTGGTCTACCGCAACCACTCCGACACGCCGCTCACCCTCACGCTCGACGTCCGCGCGGGCGAGGCGTTCACGGTGTCGCCTGACACGATCGTCGTCCCCGCGGGCGGCACGGCGGAGGCCGCCGTCACCGCCGACACCAGTGCCGCCGGGCCCGACGGCTTCATCGGCGGGTACGTCGTGGCCTCCGGCGCCGACGGCGTCAGCGTGAGCACCCCCGTGGCGGTGGAGAAGGAGGTCGAGAGCTACAACCTGACGATCAGGCACACGAACAGGGCGGGCGTTCCCACCGGTGCCTTCGAGACGGGCATCTTCCGGTTGGACGCCGAGGCGCTGCCGATCGTGCTGTTCGGGGGCGCGGAGACGACCACGCTGCGGTTGCCCAAGGGCAGGTGGCTGTTCGACACGACGGTGCTGGACGAGGACGGCGTCACTTTGCTCGTCCAGCCGGAGTTGCGACTCGACGCCGACCGGACGGTGGACGCCGACGCCCGGCTCGGCCGGCCGCTCGACGTGACCACGCCGAGCGCCGACGCGAAGCTGGTGCTCGGCCAGGTCGTCTACCAGCGGCGCGGGCCCGGCGGCACGCCGCAGGACCGTGGATGGCTCGGCAACCGGTTCGATCGCATGTTCACGGCACAGCTCGGGCCCGACCGTGACTACGAGGGGCTGCTGACCATGGTGGCGGCTCACTGGGCGGGGGCCGACACGTACCGGATGGCCTGGTTCGAGCGGGGCAGGGTCGTGACCGGGTTCCGGCGTGACACGACGCGGGAGCGGCTGGCCACCATACGCACCGACTACGCGCGCCATCTGCCCGGCGCGACCGGCGAAGCGGCGAGCCGGGCCTGGCCACACGACGGGAAGATCTCGACCTGGCTGGCTCCCGACCCCGTCATCACCCCCTCGGTGCGGACGGAACACGTCAACACCGGGGACGGCATCCGCTGGCAGCGTTACCTGTGGGAGTACGGCGCGGACGGGCGGGTGAACCAGTTCGAGTCGGCCTTCCACCGGTACCCGGCGGGCCGGGTCACGAGAGAGTGGTGGAACCGCGGCGTGTTCGGCCCGTCCCTGCCAGTGGGCGACCAGGAAGGCGGCACCGTCTCCCGGACCGGTGACGTGATCTCGGCCGACCTGTGGATGTTCGGCGACGGGCGGGGCTCCCTCGGCTGGTCCTCCCGCGCCACCGAGCGCCTGACCCTCTATCGCGGCGGCGAACGCGTCGGCGAGGCGGCCGGCCTTCAGGCCCGTTTCGAGGTGCCGGCCGGCGAGGCGGGATACCGGCTGGTGGCCGAGGCCGAGCGCGGCGTTCCCGCCGTGCTCGGCACGCGCGTGTCGGTCGCGTGGACGTTCCGTTCGGCGACCGCCGCGGACGGCACCGTGCGGCTGCCGGTCTCCGTGGTGACGTTCACCCCTGCGCTGGACGCGGAGAACGCCGCGCCCGCGGGCCGGCTCTTCACCGTGCCGTTCTCCGTGCGCCCGCAGCCGGGCGGCTCGGGGGGACGCCCGCGGGAGACGACCGTCGAGGTGTCCTACGATGACGGCGCCACCTGGGCGAAGGCGGAGGTGAGAGGCTCACGGGTGGTGCTGCGGCATCCCGTGGGCGACGGGTTCGTGTCGCTGCGGGCCAGGTCCGGCGACACGGCGGGGAATGCGGTGGAGCAGACGGTGATCAGGGCTTACCGGATCGTCGCGACGGGCTGAGCCCGTAGGGACCACGTTCAGAGCTCGCCACCCCGACGCCAGCGGGGCGGCGAGCATGCCCACCAGCGCGGCCAGCTCGGGGTCGCTCTCGTACCGTCGCCGGTGCAGGTCGGCGATCTTCTCTCCCATCTGCGGGTCGTCATCGTC
>NZ_JBSGFQ010000101.1:0-46194 GCF_053603495.1 Nonomuraea sp. NPDC004186
TACCAGGCGCCAGTTCCGAATGTGGGTCATATCAAGTGCCGGCGTCGAGCGTGGCAGGCCCAACCGGGCCGTAGGTCAAGAATCACAGTTCCGATACTCGGCATGCCCCGACGACAAGGTCGCCGACGCCGAGATCCGCGCCGCACGCCGACGCCGGGACCAGGCGACGAACTAAGGAAGCTTCGCAACCAGGAGCAGCCTCAGCTCACTGTAATCAAGCTCCTTCTCAGCGCCGACAGCTGTCCACAGGTTCCCCAGCGCCGTAGTCGCCGACGGTGACTCGGTGGCTGAGGCCGCCCGCACGCTCAAGATCGGTCGCTCCACTGCGCACGAAACGCGGGCTCAACGCTGACCTGCGGTTATGTCGTCCCGCGGCCCGTTTCCGCCGTAGCCCGGTGGCACCCGTCCAGGGCGTGACGGATCGCGGTGCGCTCAGGACCCTCAAGAAGAGCGCGGTGGCCGGTGTTCAGGGCGCGGGCGATGGGAGCGCCACGCCGGGCATCACTTCGACTGAGTCAGGACAGCCCTGCTGACCTTCGTCTGATGGACGGCACCCACGGCGCCCCTGATGTCCGTTTAACTACTATAAGTGATGGATATATAGCTTTGGGTAACGGTGGGTGGGCGGCGTTCCGCCTCCACCCCCAAGCGAGAGATGGAGCAGCGATGACCGACCAGCTAATAGAGATCCCCAATTCCGCCACCGTCGCCGACGGCGAGGAGACCGCCCAGGGCACCTACCGCCTGTACTGGTACGGACCAGGAATGAAAAAGACACGCAACGAGGCCTACTCCTTCGCCGCCTCCCGGGGAAACGGGCACCAGCTGGCCGACATCCCCACCGCCTCGTGGCGCGACAGTGCCGCCAAATACCTCAACGGCCCAGCCTGGATCTACTCATGGAGGGGTGACAACTACAGCGAGGGCAACGTCGTGCTCCATCCCAACGGATCGATCGGCACCCTGGAGGACGGAAACCAGCAGCTTCCCTTCCTCATCAGCTACATCCAGTAGCGTTAGAAATTCGGCGGGTGCTACGGCATAGTTCGCCAGCGATCGCAGAGGCCTCGCCGGCGTGAGAGGCCTCGCACAGGCGGGTTGCCGGGGACGGTCTCCCCCTTGAATACCGTCCCCGGTGTCCCATGCGACGTGAGTAGAGGTGTTTCGCCGGGCAGCCTCTCTCCCGGTGTCGACGAAGCGGTTACCCTCCCGGCGTTGGCGGAGCCGGGTCCAGGTGACGATCGTCGCCGTCATGGGCACGGGAGTTGAGGAACATCCGTGTCGTTAAGGCATCATCTGTGCTGGTAGGCAGCCGGGGATACTCCCGCCGCAGTGCGCCTGCCGATAATTACATCCGCCCAGGGGAGCAGGGCGGGTGCGGCATGATGATCGGCCGTGCTCCTTCGCCTGGCCTTCTTGACCGTCACGAACGCCATGGCAGCGCTGCGGCTGCTGCCGATGAGCGATCGGGACAAGGACGTTGAGATACTTGCCCTGCGTCATCAGATCGTCACGCCCATACCCTGCCGGCTGAAGCGGCCTGGGAGGCCGCCCACGCTCCGATCGATCCGCGCTCTCATTCTGCGCCTGGTTCGCGAAAATCCTCATGGGGATATCGGCGAGTTCAACCACGCTTGGCATCAAGGTCGTTGCGTCCGGCGGTCTGGGAGATCCTCAAGCAGGAGGGACTTGATCCGTCGCCCGAGCGGGTTTCCACCACGTGGGCCGACTTCCTGCGCTCGCAAGCCGATGCCCTGCTGGCTTGCGATTTCATCGAGACCATCACCTTGAACGGGCAGCGCCAGTACATCCTGGCGGTCATGGAGCACGCCACCAGGCGCGTCCGAGTTCTCGGCACCACCGCGCACCCGAGCGCGAGCTGGATCAGCCTGGTGATGGACCTGGAGGATACGAGCTCCCGAGACCGGGAGGGGAAGTTCCCAGCCCTCACAAGCGACACCCTCGCCGAGGCCGGCATCCAGACCGTGCCCACCGGGATTCGGATGCCACGTATGAACTCGATCATGGAGCGATGGGTGCAGTCCCGCCGCCGCGAACGCTTTGGACATACGCCGAAGAGACCGGCTCGGCGGGGTTCTCCACGAGCACTCACATGCCGCTTGAACTGCATGGACGGACTTTCCGGCAGGCGCAAGCACCATCAGTTGGTGCCGCAACACCAAGATCTCGATCTCCTTGTCGCGATTGATCCGGGGTAGCAGCCCCAGAAACGAGAAGGTGGTCGTCATCGTCGGGTAGGCCAAGCGCAGTAGCACGATCGACCATTACGCCGTGCGTGGGAGCACAAGAGAGCGCATCACCTCCATGCCTGCGCGGATGGATATTCGCACCCGGAGCGCTATCGGTCTCGCGCCCCGAGGCTGGCCTGATCGGCGGCGGTACGGCCCGCCGCCCAGCCCTCCCGGTCCCAGGACGTGCGGACCGCATGCGAGACCAGGTTCGGGAACATGCGCTCGACCGCCTGCTCCACCTCCTGCTCGCGGGCCGCCAGCATCGGCACCAGGTCGGTGCCTCGGCTGGCGCTCTCCTGCGCGACCGCGTCCGCCGTGGCCTCGGCGAGTCGCTCCCCGATTCTGGAGGCGAACGCCGACAGGAACGACTGGCGGAACGCCTTGTTCCTCGACCGGCCGGTGCCGTGCTTCTTGGTGCCTGAGTTCACGAGCGCGGTCTGCGCCTGCACCAGCAGCGAGGTGAACAGCATCTCCACCCAGGACAGGTCCGCCCAGAACCCCAGCACGGTGGCGAACCCCAGCTCCTTCGACCAGATCACCCGGCACCGGTTGGCCTCGGCGATGAGGTTGAGCAGCACGGCCTTGGGCTGCTCGTACGGCGTGTCGATGCCGACCCGGATGCCCGCCGGGGCCTCACCTCCGCCTGGTTGCGCGTCCAGCATCGCCGCGTCGATGCTGTACTTCGCCATCAGGCTCTGCGCCGCCGACGTGAACGTCTCCGCTTCCGCCTCGTACGTCGTCGACTCCGCCTTGGCAAGCAGCGCCCGCACCCGCGCGAGCGTCTTCTCGCTGACCACGTGCGAGCGTGCCTGGACCGTACGGCGAGCGGCCCCGGGCGGCGGGCTCAACGATTCCAGCCGGGGCAGCCCGGTCAGCAACCCCAGCAGTTCCAGCACACCGGAGGCGGTCACCAGACGGCCGGACCCGTCGCGCGCCTGCCGCGCCGCCAGGTAGCCGCCCTTCCACCACACCGCGGCCTCCAAGCCGGTGAGTTGGTCGCGCCAGCGCTCATCCACCGTGGCCGGCTCATAGGCCCGCATCTCCCAGGCGATGAGGTCGGCCGCCGCCCGCCCGTGCCAGTCGGTCAGCCGCCTGGCCGCGATCCTGACCACGTCGGCGGGCTGCCAGCCGTTCCGCCACAACCCCGAGATCGCACGGGTCGCGACCTCCACCAGCACGCGATCGGCGTCGTCCCGGTCGGCCAGGAAGGCGGCGGCGGAGTCGAAGGACGCCTGATCCTCGCGGGCAAGCGCCTCCATCGCCGCGCCGATCAGCTCATTGGCCTTACTCACACATGCCGTCCACCTTAATGAAAGTCCGCCAGAACTCTACCGTGACGGAACCCCATCCCCTGCGCACCGGCGCGGAGAAAGGCGGCGAGGTCCCGACCGACCCTGTGGGGCTCAAGAACTCGAATCACTCTCAGCGCAGAACCCTCGTCCGGTTGAGCGGGAGGGGGTGAAGGCGCTGAGGGGCATTCCCCCTTGAACATGGACACCTCGGAGACTGGATCTTGAGGTCCAGGGGAAGAGACGTCACTGATGGTGATGAAGAACTATCCGCCCGAATTCACGGCCGACGCGGTGGCGTTGGTGTTGTCGAGGCCGGACCGGACGATTACGTCGATCGCGAGGGATCTGGGGATCAGCCGCGAGACGCTGCGGGTATGGGTGTGCACCGCGCAGGCCGACGAGCAACTGGCCGGGCGGATACGGCGGATCCATGCCGAGCATGACGGCACCTACGGCTCACCCCGGATGACGGCCGAGTTGCGCGCGGCCGGGATCACGGTCAACCACAAGCGGGTGATGCGCGAGCACGGCATCGCTGGACTGCATCTGCGGAAGAAGGTCCGCACCACCATCCCGGAGCCGGACACAGCGCCGGTGGCGGACCTGATACAGCGCGACTTCACCGCTGCCGAGCCGAACATCCGCTACGTGGGCGATATCACCTGCCCGTCGGCGGCGGCCGGTTCCTCTACCTGGCCACTGTGGTGGATCTGTACTCACGTCGGCTGGTGGGCTGGTCGATCGCCGACCACATGCGCACCGAACTCGTCGTTGACGCGCTGCAGGCCGCGGCGTATACCCGGGGTGGCTGTCCGGAGCATCTCATCCACTCCCGACAGCCGGCGCTGCCGCTTGCACACCTGCTGGGGATCGAAGCTGCCCGCCACGTCGCGCGGCACCCGCACCTCCACCGGGCCGACGTTGGTCACCACAGTCTTGGTGCGGCTGCCGTCGCGGCTATTCCGCTATTGTTCCCGGTCAGTCGTGCCGGTCGTAGCCGAGGTGATCGGTGATCTCGCCTTCCGGCGGGGGCTCCAGCACCCGCCACCGCGGGTCCGCGGTCACGTCGAGACGGCCGTGCGCGACCACTGCTGATTGGTGCCGGTGTTGCACGGATACTGCTTGAGGATCACGCCGTCCGCGGTCGATGCGGACGGTACGTCCACGCATTTGCTGCTGTGTCGTGCCCGGAGCTGGAAGTAACTCCCGTTGGCGACCATCTGGAACTGCTGGTTGGTGCCGGTGCCGCAGGTGTACTGGATGAGCTCGGCGCCGTCGGCGGTTGAAGCGCTCACCACATCAAGGCACTTTCCGCTGTGACGGCTGATGATGCGCCAGTAGCCGCTGCCGGCGTCCTGGAACTGCCACTGCTGCCACGCGTTGCCGCCGTACGTGTACTGGCCGACGCGCGCACCGTTGTCGGTGTTCGGTTGCTGGACGTCCATGGCCTTGCCGCTGTGGCGCGCGTTTATCGTGTAGACCGTCGGCGGAGGGGTGGGGTCGCCGACGGTGTCGCCCCAGCCGTATCGGATCCGGTCAGCGCCGGAGGCGTTGCGGACGGTCAAGTTGAGATCGGTGCCGCTGCCGCTCAGGGCGTACATCGAGTAGTGGTCGTAGCCGAGGCTTTCGGTTGGCTTGCCGCCGAGAGCGGGCCAGTAGGTGCCGCCCATCTGGTTGTCGCGCATGACCTGGGCCATGGCGCGGATATGGCGCACGAAGTTGTCGGTGCTGTTGGCGTCGCCGTAGTTGAGGCCGGTAGACATGGGTGCGCCGAACTCGGTCGCGACCGCGCGGGAGGCGCAGTTGCCCAGACGCGTCTGAATGTGGGTTCGGAAGGCGTCGTAGGTCATCGCGCTGTAGAAGAAGGCGTAATGGTGGAAGGACAGCAGCGTCGAGTTGAAGCGGCTGTCGTTGCAGACGTCCCGCAGGTCCTGGCTGTAGCCGGTGCCACCGATGAGCACCCGTCCGGGCACTGCCGAGGTGTGGTAGCTGAGCCAGTTCGCTGCGACGTTGCGCCAGTCCGCCGAGGTGTAGCCGTGCGGCTCGTTCATCGGCTCGAAGTAGACGTTGCTGTTCGAGCCGTACGTGTTGGTCACGCTGGACCACATCGTGTTCCATGCGGCGAGGTTCGTGATCTTGCCGCCGGAGGCGGCGCCGTCCTCCCAATAGGCGAGGATGACCTTGAAGCCACGGGCGGTGGCGGCGTCAATGGCTCCGCGGTAGGCGTTCCACCAGGTCGTGTTGGCCACAGTGTGAGTGTTGATAGGCAGCCGGACGGTGTTGACCCCCATGGTGGAGGCCATGTCGTCGTAGAGGGCGTTGGCTTTGGCCCGTACTGTCGCGTTGCTGTCGGACTGGCTCAGGCCCTGGACGACGAGCGTACCGGTGCTGAAATTGTCACCCAGCACGGCCCAGTTCATGCCTCGGAACTGGCTGGTGGCGGCATTGGCCGGCGACGCGGGAATGACGAGGCTTGCCACTGCGGCGAGCGCGGTCATCACAAGAGGGACCAGCGGCCGGCGCAACGACCGGGTGCTCCGCGACTGTCCTGACGAGCAAGCGTCAGACGCCTTGGTCGGTGTCATGAAACTCCCATCACTAGATCTGAGTTCCTGGGTCTGTGAAGATCACGTTGCTGACGTACGTCCGGGCCGCATCGTGCTGCTCCAGGAGCAGGGCCGGCGGCTCCCCGGCCCGGGTTGCACCGATCGCTGTGCGACGCTCCCTGCCACCGGAGGAATCAGCTGGTGATCCGGAAGGTGGCGTCCGCCCGACCGGTGGCCGTGCTGATCGGATCCAGGCGAAGCAGGTAGTTGGAATGACGGATGTACCGGTCCGGGAAGTTGTATGACTGGAACGACGCCGCCGAGGAGTCGGCCAGGCCCGCCACCCGGCGGAAGGTCGCGTCCCCGCGGAAGGTGGCGGTGCCGTCATACTTGGCCAGAACGAAGTCGTAGTCGTAGTGCCGCAGGTACCAGCCGGGGAAGTTCGACGACTCGAGCGACACCCCCGCCGGATCGGCCAGGCCCGGCACGATGCGCCACTGCGAGTCGGCGAGCGGGCTCACGTTCGGGTCGATACGGACATCGAAGTTGCTGTGCCGCAGGTAGCGGTCGGGGAAGTTGACCGACTGCAGGCGCCGGGTGCCGGCCGAGGCGGGGCCGCCCCACTTGGCCTGCAGCGCGGTGAGCTGCGCCTGGGTGATGCCAATGATCGAACCGTGCCGTTTGCGGCCGGCGCCGAGCGCGTATTCCGAGGCGACGCGGACGCGGTAGCCGCTGGGAGCGGCGAGATTGGTCGTGGTCAGCGGCAGGTAGCCGCGGCCGGCGGCGTACTGGTCGACCCACAGGCCCCACTCGTCGCGGCCGTTGTACTGGTGCAGGATCGGGCCCTCGACCTGCGCGCCCGTGTAGCCGAGGTGGGAGATGTCGCCGAGCCGGGTCCAGCCGGTGAGGATCTGGTTGCTGCCCTCGATCGTGATCTGACCGTCGCCGGACGCGCGGATGTAGCGGTAGCCGCCAACGCTGCCGGGGATCTCCAGGATCTGCGTGTCGATGATGCCCCGGGTGCCCGGCCGGTCGATGTAGAGCTGCGCGGCGGTGAACGTGCGGAAGTCGCGGGTGCGGGAGTAGTAGATGCGGGCTTTGTCGACGCCGTTCCGCGGCGAGATCGTCGCCCAGTAGACGACGTAGTCGCCGCTCGCCGGGTCGTAGATCGCCTCGGGCGCCCACGCGCAGCCGGCGTCGGGGATGGTCCCGGCGACGTTCACCAGGCGCGGCGCCGACCAGGTGACGAGGTCAGGTGACTCCCATACGACGAGCGAGGTGCTGCCATCGTGCTGGGCGACGTCCCAGCCCTTGCCGGCGGCGATACGCAGGTCGGTGGCGATCAGATAGAACCGGTCGCCGGACGGCGCACGGACGATGGCGGGGTCGCGGACGCCGAGTTCGCCGATGCTGGAGGTAAGCACCGGCAGCGAACTGTTGAGATCGGTCCAGTGCAGGCCGTCGGTGCTGGTGGCGAAGTAGATCTGCTCGCCGTTGGCGCTCTCGCCGGTGAAGTGCGCCATCAGATAGGCGGTGTAGGGGGCCGCGGCCTTGGCAGGGCGTTCGAGAACGGTGAGGCCGAGAGCGAGCAGCAGGGCACCGGCCAGGCCGACCAGCGCCGTTCGCCGTAAGAGGTGTGTCATCGTCGCTCCGAAGGTGCGGTGGGGTCAGGAGGAGGTGCGGGTCCACTGCTGGATGTCGGCTCCGTCGGCGGTCGGGGCGCCGGACACGTCCCGGTATTCGCCGCTGTGCCGGGCCGTGGTCCGGTACGACGGCGTGGCGCCTGAGCCCGTGATCACGCCGATGGCGACCTCGATCGTGGTCTGCGAGTGCCAGCTCATGCTCGTCGCGGACGGGAACGTGATCGGCAGCCGCACGTACTGCGAGCCGTTCACGCGGCCGCCCCGCGCGCCGCGCCGGAGCTGACCACCAGGTGGAGGGCGTAGCCGTCGCCGGACTGGTTCGGACGCCGAGGCCGGCGGTGCGGCCGTGCCGGCGGCGGCCGAGCTCGACAGGACCACGACTGGCGCGGTGAGCTTTGGGCGCAGGGACACGGGCCCACCCTCCGGAATCCGCGGCAGAAACATTTGTTAGCGTTAACAAAGAGCTGTGAGTCCCACGAAGAGCCTGAGACAAGATCCCCCTGTGGGAACGGGGACGACCGGATTGCGCGCGACGTTTGAGGCGTCCTGCCGCAGAGCGTTTACGTAACCATCTGACTTGTCAAGAGGCGGCCGAGAAAAGGGGGAATGCGCTTTCCGTGCACCGGCGCGGGCAATGGACCAATCTGACGTGATCACTCAAATGATGGGCGCCTCGACGTGCACCGGCGCTTTGCCGTCGGCATTGATCCCCTGTACGCAGCCACGCTTATAACAGGGACGATAGGGGGACAGAGGCCGGCAGATAAATATCCGCTGCTTCTCGCGGCGATCCTCTCGCCCCCTTTACAGCGCAGGCTCAGGTCGATCGGTTGCGCACCGTCTGCGCGATGACCACGACGGACAAGACGCAGGCCCGCTGCGCGCTCTGACGATCCAGGGGGGCGCCTCTCGCGGCGCCCCCTCTGCTACCCGGCGCTGACCAGCAGGCGGCGCGGCCGATAGACGAACGCGCCGTCGCTCCACCGCACGTCCGCCAGGTCCTCCCGCGCCCGCAGCCCCGGCAGGCCCGTCACCAGGGCGCGGAAGGCCTCCTGCAGTTCCATCCTGGCCAGGTTCGCGCCCAGGCAGTAATGAGGCCCGTGGCCGAAGGCCAGGTGCGGGTTCGGCTGGGCGTCATCGAAGCGGTGGATGTCGAACCGCAGCGGATCCTCGAACGCCTCCGGATCATGGTTGGCCGCCGAGAGGTTCGGCAGCACGACGCTCCCGGCCGGGATGGTCCCGGCGGACAGCGCGACGTCCTGGGTGATCCGCCGCAGCATGCCGTTGCTGCCCGGCGCCTCGTGGCGCAGGATCTCCTCCACGGCCGCCTCGACCTGCTCCGGGCGGGCGGCCAGCTCCGCGTACTGCCCGGGGTGGCACAGCAGCCGAAACGTGCCCCTGATGATCATCGAGGCGGTCGTCTCGTGCCCGGCCACGATCAGCGTGAACACCATGTTGGTCAGCTCGTCCTCGCTGAGCCCGTCGTTTTCGTCGCGCGCCTCGATGAGCAGGTCGATCAGATCCTCCCCCGGCTTGACCCGGTGCTGCTCGATCAGCTCCCGGGTGTACGCCGTGAACTCCGCCAGCCCTTCGTGCCTGGCCTCAGCGCTCGCGTCGGTGGTGGACAGGAAGGTGTCCGTCCAGCCCCTGAACTGCTCGTAGCGGTCCATCGGCACGCCCAGCATCTCGCAGATCACCCGCGCGGGCAGCGGCAGCGCGAAGTCCGCCACCAGGTCGAACTCCGCGCCGGCCGCCTCGATCAGCTCCTCGGCGATGACCGCGGCGCGGGGCCGCCAGCGTTCGATGTGCTTGGGGGTGAACGTGCCGTGCATGATGCGGCGGTAGCGGGTGTGCTCCGGCGGGTCCTGGTTCATGAGCGCCGCCGGGTCGTCATCCAGGAAGGGGCCCTTGACCAGCCGGGGCAGGCCGGGCTCGCGCAGGTTGCGGCTGCTGGCCGGCGACATCAGCAGGCCGCGGACGTCCGCGTACTTGACGATCATCGGGACCCGGTCGCCGCTCGGCAACGTCGCCGGCTCCATCGGGGCCTCGGCGTGCCGCCGCACCAGATCGGGCGAGAGGGTGCCGTACGGGCCTGGGGGAAGGTCTGGCCAGGTCGGGGTGGTGCTGGACTGTTCTGTCAAAGCCGCCTCCGGGCAATGCCGTCGTCCAACAAGCTCGCCGAGAACGTACCCCGAGGATGGTGGCGCGGCAATCTCAGGGGCACCGCCGCGGCCCTGGCCTGCGCGCCGGCGTCGTACTCGATCACGGCGTCGCCTGAACCGCCACCTGCACCCACAACCGCGAGGGGGCCATCCGGAACCGACCGTGCCGGCCGGGGGCGCCCTGATGGGTGCCGACGCGGCACGGGCCAGTGGTGTCGGAGACGGAGTTCGTCACGACGTCGCCCGGGTAGAAGCAGGCCGCCGAGATCTCCCGCAGCACGTTCTTCCGGTACTTCCGCTCCAAGGAAGAGGCCCTGTTCGGCGCGGCGGCCGACGCCGGCACGAACTCCTCCGCCCCGAGATGGCCCGCCGCCTCGGAGCCGACCCGGCCGACACCACCGACCCGCGCGGGGGAGTAGCCGGAGCCCGCGCAGGACTTCGCGCGGCAGCGGCGTCAGGAGAGCTGCGAGGAGGGTCCGGGCTCCCGGGGCGAATCTCACCCCTGGTGCCGACGCCGAGGTGCCGTTCCAGAACGGTGATCCGGTGTGGCAGGCAAGGACCATCCCGGCCGTGTCGCGCACGAATCCGGGCGTCAGAGTTGGCGAGCCGGCCGGCGGCGCGGGTCCGCGTCTTCGCCTGGGCGGCGGCCGACCTGATGGCCGGTCAGCCCATCGAGATGAGGATGGGCGCGACGTATCGCCCGCGGTCGCCCGGGTGGCGGTGGGCGCCGTAAACCATCGTCGGCAGGGCCGCGGGGCCCTCGGTGGGCCCCAGCCCAGTGAGCCACGGGCGCAGGCCCGGGTAGGCGTCCAGCAGGTCGATCCGCACGTCGCGGTCGGCGCCGTGGGCGGCGGCCAGGATGAGCTCGCGGGCGGCTTCCTCCGAGGGCGCGACGACGGGACCGATGACACGGTGGGGGCCGGCGTTCCAGGCCACGGCGAAGCCGCCGTCGGTGACGAGCGTACGCTCGGCCGTGGCCAGCAGGGCGGTCAGCGCCTTGCTCCGGTCGGCCCCGGTGACCTCGGCGTCCAAGTCGAGGAGCGCGGCGTGGTCGTCCGGTGTCGCCGCGCGGACTCCGGACGACCCCGCCGCCCCTTCCATCGGGCCCATAGCGATCGTCAGGCTGCCCGTGGGCCGGAAGCCCAGCCGTTCGTAGACGGGGCGCCCGAACCGGGTCGCGGTCAGCTCCACGACGCGGTCTCCGGCGGCCTCCAGGGCGTGCTCCATCAGCCGCGTGCCGAGCCCCTGCCTGCCGTACCTGCTGGCGACCAACATCATGCCGACGTCGGCCAGCGAGTCGCCGTAGCGGGTCACCACGACGCACCCGGCCAGGCCGTCGCCGTCGGCCGCGTCGACGGCGTAGACCTCACCCGTCTCGAACATCAGCCGCCATTTGGCCTCGTCGGTGGACCACTCGCGATCGCTTTCGAGCCGCTGGCACAGGGGCAGTTCCTCGGGACCGAGAAGTCGAATATCACTCACAGGCGCGAACCTACTCTGTCGGCCACCCCGGCACAGCCCCGGAAGTACCAGAGCCTGTACGGAGTCGAGATCACAGGGATGGCCTGCGCGCCGGTCTGCGGTTCTGGCAGGTCCTCGCCATGGCGCGCCAAGATCTCACCGACGTGATCGAGCGAGAACGGCCCGATCGGCCCAAGGCCGGTGTCGGCGGGCGTACGTACAACCTGTCTACAGGTGCGGTCCGAGCAGGCTCAGGTCGGCGGGCGAGAGCCGGTCGGAAGCGGTCGCCGCCTGATGCCAGTACGGGTAGAGCAGCGGCTGGCGGCTGACCTCGTCCAGCCGGGCGCGCTGCTCGGCCGTCAGCTTCAGGTCGGCGGCGGCCAGGTTGTCGGCCAGTTGCTCGCTGGTGCGCGCGCCCACCACCAGCGACGTGATCGCGGGCCGCCCCAGCAACCAGGCCAGCGCCACCTGCGCCGCCGACACCCCGTGCTCCCCGGCGATGTCGACCAGCACCTCGACGGTGTCGTACAACTGCTCCTGATCGCGTACGGGAGGCTCGTTCCACTCGGTGAGCTGGCGGCCCTCGGACGGCTGGGCGTCCCGCCGGTAGCGGCCGGACAGCAGGCCGCCGGCCAGCGGGCTCCACACCAGCACGCCGAGGCCCTGGTCGATCGCGGCCGGGATCAGCTCGTACTCGGAGTCGCGGGCCTGGAGGGAGTAGTAGATCTGCTGGCTGACGAAGCGCGGCAGGCCGAGCCTGTCGGCGGTGCCCAGGGCCTTCATGAGCTGCCAGCCGGTGTAGTTGGAGACGCCGACGTACCGGACCTTGCCGGCGGTCACCAGGTGATCGAGCGCCGCCAGGGTCTCCTCGACGGGGGTGCGGCCGTCCCATTCGTGCACCTGGTACAGGTCGATGTGGTCGGTGCCCAGGCGGCGCAGGCTCGCCTCAGCCCCGGTGATGACGTGGTGGCGCGACAGCCCGGCGTCGTTGGGTCCGTCACCCATCGGCATGCGTACCTTGGTGGCCAGCAGCAGGTCGTCACGGCGGCCCTGGATCGCCTTGCCGACGATCTCCTCCGACAGGCCGGTGGAGTACACGTCGGCGGTGTCGATGAGATTGACACCGGCGTCCACGCACATGTCGATCTGCTTGCGCGCCTCCTCCACCCCGGTGTCGCCGACGTAAGCGAACTTGCCCCCGCCGCCGAACGTCATCGTGCCCATGGTGAGCACCGATACCCGCAGCCCCGATCGTCCCAGCTCGCGATATTCCATCCCGTCATCATTCCAATCGGCGAGCGGCACCGCCAGGACGCCCGCTCATGGGAAGTGTCCGTTCCGTGGCTAGAGCCGGTGGTTTCGTCTTCGCAGGCGCCCCAGGCGTACTGAGTGCGGCACGGATGGTCGACGACCTGCGTTTCCACCGTGAGATCGCGGGTGGCAAGGCAGCCGGAGATGCGCTTCGCCGGGCCCAACACTGGTTGCGCGACGAGGCACGGTATATCGACGCTGCCCTCGCCATGGAGAACGCACTTGACTCTGGCCGAGTTGTCCCGGCGGGATGTGACGCGCATGTTCGTCGCGCTGGGACGGCGGCGGAATCCGTACGGTGAGCCGATCAGCGCATCCACGTTGGAGCGGGTCCGTGAACCATGCGGTGCGCGAGGACCTGATCGCCGCCAACCCCGCGCAGGGCGTACGGCTGAATGCATCCAGTGGTGTGGACGGCTCGGCGGGAGGCGGCCTGCAGACACGGAGGAGAGCGGCCGCCTGTGGCGGTGTGGACGGTGGAGCAACTGGCTGCCTTCCTGCGTCTCGCACACGAAGACCCGTTGTTCTGTTGTGGTGGCTGGTCTGCGCTGGGTGGACGTCGACCTGGGGCGGCGTGAGCTCACTGGCGCATCAGCTGGTGCACACCGATGATGGGCTGGCCTTGTGTGAGCCGAAGAGTGAGGCCAGCCGGCGGACGGTGGCGCTGGATCCGGAGAGCGTGCGGTTGCTGCGCCGGCATGAGCGTGCGCAGCGTCGGCTGCTGCGGGAGTGCTGGTCTCCAACCAGCCCAATTTTCACCCTCGGAAATGGAACGGCGGTGCAGCCGAGCTATCTCACTCACCGCTTCCACAAGCTGGTGGCCGCCAGCGGGCTGCCGCCGGTGCGGCTGCATGACCTGCGTCACGGAGCTGCGACGTTGGCGCTGGCGTCGACAAAGAGGCTGATCGAGGCCACCTGGCCGGTGCTGATGTCGTACATGCCGTCGCGCAGATAGGCGAACCGATCGAAGGCCGGGGTCAGCGACAGCGAGGTCGGGTAGCCGAAGACCTCGACGTGCCGCCCGCCGGTGCCGTCGATCCGCTGCACGAAGCTGCTCTTCTGGTCCCGCCCGCATCGCCGAGCGGCCCCCGTTCCGTACGGACCTTGCTGATCCCGGTTCCAGGGTGGCTGATCGCCCGGATGGAGGGCCTCGCTGCTGGAGCAGCGCACCGACCAGCCAGTGCTCGTGTTCCGTTCCGCGGTCCTGGCCCACGTCCACGACCGCCTCGGCCGGGAAGAGTTGGAGCGTGCCCGCCGACGGATGATCGACGCCGACGCGGACCTCCTGATCGCCCTCGACGGAACCCTGTTCGCCGAGCACAAGAACGTGAGGTGCGGTGGCAAGGGACTGGCCTTCGCGCCGGCGCGTACGCTCAGTTCAGCCGCCTGCGCGGCCGTGGTCGCTGCGGACGCCGTACCGGCCTCCTGGACAAGTCTTTCAACTGCTCCCAGACCTCATGGCCGTGCTCGAGGTCGGCCATAGGGTTGGCGATCTTGTTGAACGCCGCGACCGGGGTCACCTGCCTGCCACCATTGTCGTCCCATACGGCAACGAGACCGTAGTCTCCCCAGTCGAAGCCCTCAAGCTTCTCAACAGGTATCCGAATGGTCTTGCGCCCATTTATGATCACTACTTCGCCAGGCGCGACGGTGACGCCGACCATGGCATTGCGGACGGCCAAGGCGCCGCCCACCACGAGTCCCACCGCCATCAGGCCAAGCAGCGGCAGACCACTCAGGGTGAGTTTCCACGCGCCCAACACACCCGCACCTGCAGTCATGATCGCGATGGGAGCGACACATGTGACCATCCGCCGTCCTGGACGAGGTCGGAAGGTCACCTGCTGACGTCCCGAGTTGTCGCTCACTCTGGTCTTGTCCTCCTCCATGGGCTTGCGCGCAAGATGTCCGAAACTCCCATCACGCCGGAGCCTCTCAAGCGGCACTGTCATCCAACTTGCACGTCGCTGTCCCTTGAGGGGCCACGGTGATTCCGGACAGCCGCCTTAGTGCTTCCACGGGTGGCCGGTAGCCAAGCGCGGAATGTAGGCGCCGGCGGTTCGCGGATGGCGAGGCAGAGTCAAGGCATGACCGGCGCGCGGCGGAGTCAGGTGGACGAGACACTCGCCATGATCGCCCGGCGACGTCACCGGCCGTCCGGTTGCTCCATGTCTCCGCCGGTGCTGGAGGCGGGGCGGGTGAGGCGGACCATGGCGCGGTACAGCGCGGTGGGTGCGGGAGCCTGCTCCAGCGGCGGGAGGTCGGCGTCTGGGGCGGCGTAGGCGCGCAGCATCTGGCCGACCAGGCGGCGCCAGGCGCCGGGGGCGGCGTCTTGGGTGGCGGCGATGACACCGGCGTTGGCCATCAGCAGGATGACGAGGTCTTCTGAGGTGAAGTCGGCGCGCAGGTGGCCGGTGACCTGGGCGCGGGCGATGAGTTCGAGGAAGCCGTTGTAGGCCTCGGCGCGGCGGGCTTCCAGGGCTTTGGCGGTGGGGAAGGTCATGGCCAGCACGTCGGCGAAGCCGCGGTCGGCGGCCTGCATGGCGCACACCGTGTGGATGTAGCCGGTGAAGCCGTGCCAGGGGTCGGGGTCGGTGAGGGCCTGGGCGACGGCGGCGGCGTAGGCGTCCATGCGGTCGGCGAAGACGGCGTTGATGAGTTCTTCGGGGGTGGCGAAGCGGCGTGACAGGGTGGCCTTGCCGACGCCTGCCTCGCGGGCGATGCAGGCCATGGAGACGCCGATCCCGTGGCTGGCGTACAGGCGGCGGGCGGCGGCCAGGATGCGCTCGCGGTTGCGTTCGGCGTCGGCGCGCAGCCCCGGTTCGGGCTGCCGGTCCAGGGTCGAGTCGGGGTCTGCGGTGGAGGTCATGGTCCCATCTTACCCAAGTGGAACGGGCTGCCCAGTTTCATTGCTAGGCTGTCGACGTGGAACTGGGCACCCCGTTCCACTTTTCGAAAGGTGTACAACATGCGTGCCGTGACGCTGGACTCCGTCCCCGCGACTCCTGCCGTGACCGAGGTCGACACTCCCCGTCCTGAGGCCGGTGAGCTGCTGGTGAAGGTGACCGTCTCCTCGATCAACGGCTTCGATGCCGCCACCGTGGCCGGCTACCTGCAAGGGGTGATGGAGCACCGCTTCCCGCTGGTGATCGGGAAGGACTTCGCGGGCACCGTCGAGGATCTGGGCGAGGGTGTGGACGGTTTCGAGGTCGGCCAGCCGGTCTTCGGGGTGGTGATGAAGCCGTTCGTGGGCACCGGCTCGCTGGCCGAGTACGTCACCGTGTCCGCCGGCTACGGCGTGGCCCCCATCCCGGAGGGCCTGGGCGTTCGGGAGGCGGGCGCGCTGGGACTGGCCGGCACCGCGGCGCTGGACAGCCTCAACGCCGTCGCCCCGGCCGACGGCGAGACCGTGCTGATCTCCGGCGCCACCGGCGGAGTGGGCGCGCTGGCCGTACAGCTCGCCGCCGCCCGCGGCGCCCGCGTCATCGCCACCGCCCGTCCCGGCGCCGAGGCCGACTTCGTCACCGGCCTCACCGACGCCAAACTCGACCTCGTCGACTACACCGGCGACCTGCCGGCCCAGGTCCGCGCGCTCGCCCCGGCAGGCGTGGACGCCGTACTGCACCTGGCGGGCGACGGCGCCGGGCTCGCGAGCCTGCTGCGTCCGGGCGGCCGCCTCGCCTCCACCCTCGGCCTGACCGCCGACGCCGTCGAGACTTCCGGCGTCACCGTCCACACGATCATGGCCGACACCAACCCCCAGACCCTGACCGCCCTGGCCGCCCAGGTCGCCTCGGGCGCGCTGCGGGTCCCGGTCACCGCCACCTTCCCGCTGGAGCAGGCCCCGGAGGCGTTCGCCGCCTTCGGCGCCGGCGCGCTCGGCAAGCTCGCCGTCACCTGCTCCTGAACCGCCCACGAAAGAGATCTGATCATGCCCACCATCGCCATCGTCGGCGCCGGCCCCGGCATGGGCCTGGCCATCGCCCGCACCTTCGGCAGCCGCGGCTTCGACGTCGCCCTGATCGCCCGTACCAAAGAGAAGCTGGAAGCCCTGATCGGCCGGCTCGGCCAGGAGGGCATCACCGCCGCCGCGTTCCCCGCCGACGTGCTGGACCGGCCCTCCCTGTCCGCCGCCCTCGACGCGGCAGCCGAGCGGTTCGGCGGCATCGACGTGCTGGAGTACTCTCCGGCGCCGCACTCGCCGGTCCCCGGCCTCACGATGGCCGTGCCTTCCGAGGTGACGGTGGACAACCTGCAGCCGCAGATCGAGTACAACCTCTACGGCGCCGTGACCGCCGCCGGCGCGGTGCTGCCCGCGATGCGCGCGGCCGGGGCGGGCACGCTGCTGTTCACCACCGGTGGCGGCTCGGTGCATCCGATCCCCATGCTCGGCAACGTCAACGCCGCCGCCGCGGCTCTGCGCAACTGGGTGCTCAACCTGCACAACGAGCTGGCCGGCAGCGGCGTGCACGCCGCGCACGTGGCGATCAACACCTGGATCGGCGAGGGCGGCCCCGAGGGCTTCCCTACGGCCACGCCCGAGCAGATCGCCCCGCTGTACTGGGACCTGCACGAGCGCCGCGACCAGCCCGAGGCCATCTTCAACGGCTGACAGGCGGCTCGCGGCAAGCACTGGCAAGCCGGAGGACCCGTCCCCTCACGCTCACCCCCGTCTTCCCAAGGAAGTCTCATGCACATCGTCTTGTGGATCGTGCAGGCCGTACTGGCCGTCATGTTCGGCATGGCCGGGCTCATGAAGTCCACCCAGCCCAAGGACAAGCTCCAAGCCAAGCTGCCGTGGGTGGAGGACTTCTCCGCCGGCACCGTCCGCTTCATCGGCATCGCCGAACTCGCCGGCGCGCTCGGGCTGATCCTGCCCGCGGCCACCGGCATCGCCCCCGTCCTCACCCCGCTGGCCGCCACTGGCCTGGCCGTGGTGATGATCCTGGCCGCACTCACCCACGCCCGCCGCAAGGAACCCGCCGCGATCGCCTTCAACGCGGTCCTGCTGGTCCTGGCCGCCCTGGTGGCCTGGGGCCGCTTCGGCCCCTACGGCTTCTGACCCCCGTCGTCGGCCGACCAGTGCGACAAGCTGCGAGGGAAGCTCAAGGTGCTGCCCGTCATGGTCCGGTTGGCGGCGCCCCATGCGTTGGTCGAGCTGACGGGCAAGGCCTTTCCCCGACATGCCACGCCAGAGCGGGGCGATTGCGATCCTGAGGTCAGCTGCTCTTGCCCGGCGCCGGCGAAGTGATCCCCCCTGGATCGGCGCGGAGCATGGCCTTGTAAAGAGCGTCATGCTCGGGGGAGGCCGGCAGGGGGCCACGGGCCGGGGCCTCGAAGGACTGGACGAACAGGGCGACGACGCGTCGCCACGCGTCGGGAGCGGCATCGCCGGTGGCGTTCACGACGCCGGCGTTGGCCATGTGGATCAGCACCAGATCCGAGGGGCCGAAGTCCGCACGCAGACGGCCGGTGGCCTTGGCGCGGCCGATGAGCTCCACCATGCCCTCGTACGCCTCGTTGCGGCGCTCCTCCAGAGCCTTGGCGGTGGGGAAGGTCATGGTCAGCACGTCGGCGAAACCGTAGTCGGCGGCCTGCATCGCACAGGCGGCCTCGATGTAGCCGGTGAAACCGTGCCAGGGATCGGGGTCGTCGAGAGCCACGGCGACCGCGTCGGCGTAGGCGTCCATGCGGTCGGCGAAGACGGCGGCGACCAGCTCCTCCTTCGTGGGGAAGTGGCGCAGGACGGTGGCGATCCCCACGCCTGCCTCGCGAGCCACGGAGGCCATGGAGGCGTTCGGGCCGTCGCGTCCCAACACCGTGCGCCCGGCGGCGATGATCCGCGCGCGGTTGCGCTCGGCGTCGCTGCGCAGGGGCTGGGCGGTGCCGATCTTGAAACGGATAAGCCTATCCGAGTTGACGCACCGCTTCGCCATCACGTTCATGCGAAAGGATCGCTGTGACCAGCATCGCCATCGTAGGAGCCGGCCCCCAGCTGGGCCTGGCCATCGCCCGCACCTTCGGCACCCAGGGCTTCGACGTCGCCCTGATCTCGCGTAACGGGGAGAAGCTCGACGGTATCGTCGGCAAGCTCGCCGCCGACGGCATCACCGCCGCCGCGTTCCCCGCGAACGTGCTCGACCGCGCCGGGCTCACTCGCGCGCTCAAGGAGGCCGCCGCGAGGTTCGGCGGAATCGACGTCCTGGAGTACTCCCCGGTGGGGCAGTTCGGCATCACCACACTGACCTCTCCGTCCGGGACCGAACCGTCGGATGTGGAGTTCGAGATGAACTTCCAGCTCTACGGGGCCATCGCCGCCACCAACGCGGTGCTGCCCGCGATGCGGGAGGCGGGCGCCGGCACCCTGCTCTACACCACCGGCGCCGGCTCGATCTGGCCCGACCCGCGGGTCGCCAACGTCAACGCCGCCGCCGCGGCGCTGCGCAACTGGGTGATGAACCTGCACAAGGAGCTCGCCGACGCCGGCACCGGTATCCAGGCCGCCCACGTCGGCATCGACGCGTCCGTCGGCGTATCCATCCTCCCCGGCGTCGAGGCGGTCCAGCCCGAGCAGATCACTCCCCTCTACTGGGATCTGCACACCACCAAGCGCGACGAGGCCGAGCTCGTCTTCCGCGGCTGACACCGCTGTGCCGCGGCGTGCCCGCACCCCCTGAGACCAGGGCAACCGATCCCTGGCATCCGTCGCCGGCTGATGCCCCATCAGCCGGCCCGCCTTCGAGGAGCAGATGGGAATGACCACGACCACCGATCCGTCCTATGTCGACCCGGCATTGATCAACCCCCGTGCGGTACGTCTCGTCCAGGCATTCAAGGACGCTCTGGCCCGTATGCGCGACGAGGAGGGACTGACCTTCGAGGACCTCAACGTGGCCGCCGACCTGCTGCAGAGGATCCAGGCAGCCACCGGCGTCCCCTTGGCGTTGGCCGCCATGCCCCTGTACAGCGAGATCTTCCAGGGTGGCCAGGACGGGTACACCCCCTCAGAAGAGGTCAACAGCCCCACTTACATCGCCGGCTCCCCGCGCATCGACAACCCCGGCACCCTGCCGATGCGTCCGGACGAGCCCGGAACCCCGCTGATCGTCTCTGGTCGTGTCCTGGACGGTCACGGCCGTCCGATCGCGGGCGCCAAGCTGGAGATCTACCACGCGGCGAACAATGGCAACTACTCCGGGCTGTTCGACGACGGAGTGCCCACGTACAACCTGCGCGGGCATCTGTTCACCGATGCCGACGGCCGCTACACGTTCACCACCATCACGCCGGTCGCCTACGCCGACTCCCACACCATGCAGGTCAACGGGGTCCCCGAGGCCGTCGCGGCCCTCGGCCGCAGCCTCTACCGCCCGGCCCACATCCACTACGAGGTCCACCACGCCGACCTGCTCACTCCCTGGCGAGGCGAGATCTACTTCAAGGGAGATCCCGTCATACCGGTCGACTTCGTCGGCGGGACACTGGCCCCTCCCGCCCTGCAGGCCGACACCGTCCTGCACGAGGACCCCGAAGACATCGCCGAACACGGTTTCGCGGGCCCCTACAGGACGATGGCGTTCGACTTCCTCCTCAAGACCGGCACCAGCCCCGACACCATCACCCCGAAGGCCGGGCCCGCATGACCCCGGAGGATGCGACGGCCTGGTCGCCGGCCCGGCTCAACACGGCCTTTACCGCCTCCGTGATCGCCTACGCCGGCGCCACCCCCACCGGCGAAGGCCCTGCTCACCATCCAGCGGCAACCGCCGGACATGTCGTCGAACTCGCCGACCACTACCGGCCCGGCAACCAGATCCTCGTCTCGATCCCCAACTGACGGTCCACACGGGGGGAAGCGCCGCCGGGCGGCAGGCGCTTCCCGCCGTCGTGCGTACCGCGGTTCGACCGGAACTCCGAAGGAACACCATCATGGAGAAGCTCAGCGGCAGGACCGCTCTCGTCACCGGCTCCAGCCGGGGCATCGGCCGCGCCGTGGCCGTCGGCCTGGCCCGCGAGGGAGCCCTGGTCGCCGTGCACTACGCGCACAACGAGCAGGCCGCGCAGGAAACCGTCGAGCTCATCGAGAAGGACGGCGGCCAGGCTTTCGCGGTCGGCGCCGAACTCGGCGTGCCCGGCGACATCGACCGGTTGTTCCCCGGACGGTCCTCCTACGACAGGGACGCCCGTCCGGCCGTTTCAGAGCGTTCGCGCCGGAGATGGCGATTGCGCATGGTGCGTCGAGGCCGCGCGCCACCACCGCGGGGGAGGATTCGGTCGCGCCAGGGACGGGCGGGGGTGTTCCGGCCGGTGCGTTCGTGGTGCACCCGGTCACCGCAAGGGCTCGGCGCCGACGGTAACGCGGTATGCACCGCGGCCGATGTGCATCTGCCACAGGCGGTCGGCGAGCAGGTTCGGGGCGAACACCGGGTCGCCGGGCCGGATGGCACCGGGGACGATGAGCTGGCCCACGTGGATGTTCTGCCCAATGAGCGTGTCATGGAGCATCAGCCCATAGGCGGACTCGCCGGCGAACGCGACGGACGTGCCGGTCACGTTCGGGTTCGGCGTGACGGCGCTGGAGCCGTTGACGAACAAGATCGTGCCGCGCCCGAGCGCGGTCATACCGGGGAGGACCTGCCGGATCGCGGCGACCGGTCCGTGAACGGAGAACTCGACCGCAGCGCTGAGGTCATCGACACCGGTCTCCAGCAGCGGGAGAAGAAACTCGCGCCGCGGGACGGGGCTGTACTGCAGGACCTCGATTGGGCCGAGATCATCGGCCGCGGACGCCAGCGCGGTGGTGAGTCCGTCCCGGTCATGCACGTCAGCAGCGTATGCGCGAGCCGTGATTGCCTGTGCTGCCAGTCCGTCGACCAGGCCCGCGAGTCTTTCCTGGTTCCGGGAGAGCAACGCGACGGCGAATCCCTCGCGCCCGAACCTCTCGGCGGCGGCGATCCCCAACCCGGGACCGGCGCCGATGATCGCGAACGTGGTCATGACCCTCCTGCTTCGACGTCACTGCTGCGAATCGCCGGTGAACTCACGCGCCTGCTTCGGCGAGCGCTCGGCTCGTTCCACGGTAGGCAGGCCGTACCGGGAGGTGGGAGTCCCTGCGAGTACCTCCATCCACCGGGACTCCCTGGACGCTCCAGGGCCTGATTCTCTGGTTGGGCACCCCTCCTGCACCCCGGTACAACCGGGCCGTATGGGTGCGTGTCACCTCACCGTCCAGCAGAAAGCACTTCATCGCGTCATGTCCAGCGATACTGCCCTGACCGTTGCTGCCAAGGCACGACTCCCACTCGTCACGTACGTGCTGGCCGCCGGCACGTTCTTGATGGGTACCACTGAGTTCGTCGTCGCGGGCATTCTTCCCGAGATCGCTCACGACCTCGGCATCACGGTCGCGAACGCGGGGCTGACGATCACGGTGTTCGCGATCGGCATGATCGTCGGTACTCCGACGATGGCGATCGCCACGCTCAAGCTCCCACGGGGGGTGACGCTGGGCCTGTCGCTGCTCGTGTTCGCGATGGGGCACGTCATCGTCGCGACGACCTCGGACTTCGCGCTCGTCCTCGGCGCCCGATTCGTGACCGCTCTCGCCACCGGGGCGTTCTGGGCGGTCGCCGCGGTCGTCGGTGCCAAGGCCGCGGGCCCCGCGGCGAGCTCTCGTGCCCTCGGCATCGTGCTCGGCGGCGGCATGCTCGCCAACGTCATCGGCGTGCCGCTCGGCGCGTTCGCCGGCCAGGCCATCGGCTGGCGTGGCCCGTTCTGGGCACTCGCCGTCCTCGCCGTGCTCGCCGCCGTCGTGGTCTACCGGCTCGTCCCGGCGGATCCCGCATCGGGACCGGCGCCGTCGGTCCGCGCGGAGCTCGCGAGCCTCAAAGACGGCCGTGTCTGGCTCGTCCTCGCCGGATGCGCCATCGTGTGCGGCTCGTCGCTGGCCGCCTACAGCTTCGTCTCCCCGCTGCTCACGACCAACACCGGCCTGAACAGCAGCGCGGTGCCGTTCATCCTCGTCGGCTACGGCATCGGCGCGTTCATCGGATCCAACCTCGGCGGCCACCTGGGAGCTGATCGCCCGTACGCGGTGCTGTTCGCCTCGGCTGGGATGACGTTCCTGGTCCTCGCGGCTCTGTGCGTGTCCTCTCACAATGCTGTCGTCACCGTGGCGCTCATCGCCCTGCTGGGCCTGTTCGGGATGTCGACGAACCCGATCCTCATCGGTATGGCCGTACGCTACGCCGGCCACGCTCCGACACTCGCGTCGGCGCTCAGCACGTCGTCCTTCAACCTCGGCACCGCCATCGGATCGTGGATCGCCGGATACGCGCTCGAATCGACGCTCGGTGCCACCGGACCCGTCGTCGTCGGCACCGTCATCGCCGCACTCTACTTCGTGCCGCTCGGGCTCCTGCTGGGGGTCAAGGAACGCGCCGCCGCCGGTGAGGCCGCCACGATGAGCGCGGGTCCGCCAGGGTGAACTGCTCCCGGGCCCACCATCGAACAGCTCACCCACCGACGGAACCCCATACCGGAGAAAGGATCCGCACACCCATGCGCCTGAGGACCCTCCCGGCGGCAGCAGCCCTGGTCATCGCGCTTTCCCTCACCGCCTGCGGCCGGCCGGCGACAAACGACGGGGCGCCACCAACCGCGTCCACCTCCACGGGGACATCCTCGGCGCCGCCCAGCCCGCCCGTGAGCTCACCAGAACCCGGCGATCAGCGGGCGGCGGGCACAGTCGTGCGGTTCTCGGCGGGATCCACCTCGGTGGACGTCACCATCGGCGAGGACAATCCCGCAGTCCGTGACTTCCTCTCGATGCTGCCGCTGACACTTACGCTGGAGGAGTTCAACGGTCGGGAGAAGATCGCGAACTTGCCCCGCAAGCTCGCCTACGAGGGGTCGCCGGGCTCCGATCCCGAAGACGGCGATCTCATCTACTACATCCCGTGGGGCAACATCGGTTTCTACTACAACACCGATGGCGTCGGGTATTCCGACCAGACCATCCATCTGGGCACGTACGACGCCACGCTCAACAAACTTGAACTCCTCGAGAGCCAAGAGGTCACGGTGGACGTCGTGCGCTGACGTCAGCGCTCGAACCGCTCGGTCGCAGGCCGCGCCGGCTCCTCGGCTCCATACTCGCCGGCGGCCCACGATGCGAGGAGCCGCAGCGCGTCCTCGGAAGGCGAGCCGGGCTCCGCGGTATAGATGGTGAGCGTCAATCCCGGCTCGGCTGCCATCTCCAGCCCTTCGTAGGCGAGCGTCACGTCGCCCACGACCGAGTGGTGGAAGGTCTTGAAGCCGGTGCCGTGGTGTCGCACATCGTGCGCGGCCCAACGGCGGCGGAACTCGTCGTTGCGGGTGCAGAGCTCTCCGATGAGATCGTGGAGTTCCTTGTTGTGCGGGTCACGGCCCGCCTCGGTACGCAGGATCGATACGGTCACGTCCGCGAACGCGTCCCAGTCCGGGTAGAACTCATGCGCGCGTTCGTCGAGGAATGTGAATCGGGCGATGTTCGGCGGCTGTCCGGGCATGTCGTACACGTCCTTGTAGAACGCCCGGGCCAGAGCGTTGACGGCGAGAACGTCCATCCGACCGTTCCGGACGAATGCCGGACCGGCGGTGACGGCATCCAGCGCCCATTGCAGGCTCTGGTGCGGCGCCCAGCTCTTGGAGTTGCGCCGCCGCGGTGGGCGTGCAACCGGGCTTGCCGCATGGGCGAGGTCGAACAGGTGCGCGCGCTCGGCGTCGTCCAGGCGCAGCGCCTTGGCGAGACTGTCGAGAATCTCGGGGGAAGCGCCGCTGATCGCTCCGCGCTCCAGCCGGGTGTAGTACTCGACGCTGACGCCGGCCAGGGTCGCGACCTCGCTACGGCGCAGTCCTGCGACCCGACGATTCGTCCCGGCGGGGAGACCGACCTGCTCCGGTGTGACTCCGGCACGACGGGACGTGAGAAACTCGCGCACCTCCGCTCGATTGTCCATACCTTCCACGGTAGGCGAGAGCCGGTCCCTGAGGGAGTCCCTCCCAGTACCTCCATCAACCGGGACTCCCACGCGCGCGATGGAACCGATTTCCTGGACGTTGTCACAAGGAGTGACGGTCGAGGGTGCTGCCGCACGCGTCGAGGCCGCGTGAGCCGCGGGCACGGCGGCAGCTGGACGAGGTTGGCCTTTCCCAGCCCTTTGCCCCGCGTTTGATCGCCAGGAGCGACTGTGGCGTTGTGGCGGGAATTCCGTCTTTACCTGGGAAAACTTTGCTTCCTGGATACCTGATCATCAAATGAAGGACATCTGATGCGCGCAACCCTGATGTACGGTGCCGGCGACGTTCGAGTCGAGGACGTCCCGGACTCCGTCATCAAGCTGCCCACCGACGCGCTGGTCCGTGTCACCGCGTCCTGCATCTGCGGCAGCGACCTGTGGCCGTATAGCTCGAGGTCCCCGGCGGACGGCCCCGCACGGATGGGGCACGAATTCATCGGCATCGTCGAGGACACCGGCTCCGAGGTGACCACCGTCAAGAAGGGCGACCTGGTCGTCGCCCCGTTCGCCATCTCGGACGGCACCTGCGAGTTCTGCCGCGAGGGCCTGTACACGTCCTGCGTCCACGGCGGCTTCTGGGACGGCGAGCCCGACGAGGGCGGCCAGGCCGAAGCCGTCCGTGTCCCGCTCGCCGACGGCACCCTCGTCAAGCTCCCCGTCGCGGCCGACTCGGCCCTCATTCCGTCCCTGCTCACGCTCTCGGACGTCTTCGGCACCGGCTACCACGCCGCGGTCGCGGGCGGCGTCAACGAGCGCACCCGGGTCACCGTGATCGGTGACGGCGCCGTCGGCCTGCTGGCCGTGCTCTCGGCCAGGCGCCTCGGCGCCGAGCAGATCATCCTCATGGGACGCCACCAGGTGCGCACCGACCTCGGCCGGGAGTTCGGCGCCACCGACGTCGTCTCCGCCCGCGGCGAGGAGAGCATCGCCCAGGTCCGTGACCTCACCGGCGGGCACGGCACGCACGTCGTGCTCGAAGCCGTCGGCACCATGCCCGCCTACGAGCAGGCAGTCGGGGTCGTCCGCCCAGGCGGCGTCATCAGCCGCGTCGGCGTCCCGCAGTACGAAGAGGCCCCGATCGGCTTCGGGAGCCTCTTCCGCCACAACCTCCGCCTGGCCGGCGGACCCGCACCGGTCCGGGCCTACATCGAGGAACTGATGCCCGGCATCCTGGACGGCACCATCGAGCCGGGGAAGGTCTTCGACGCCACGACCGACCTCGACGGCGTCCCAGCCGGTTATCAGGACATGGCCGACCGCAAGAGCCTCAAGGTCCTCATCAAGCCCTGACCGGCGATGCCGGACTCTCCGCGCGACCGGCCGCCGCTGCGAAGCGTGCGGTCGTCCAGGTTCTACGGCGATGGCCGTCCGCCTCCTCTTGCGCTGCTGATTCATTTGTGACGGGAAGGAATAGATATGTCTGATGAAGCCCCTGCGTCTGCTGGTCCAGCCTCTGCCACAGCCGACGGGTCCTCCTCGACGCTCAGCCGGCGTACCTTCATCACGACCGCCACTACCGTGGGGGGCGCGGTCGCGGCCGGCGGGCTCATCCCGCAGTCTCCGGTGAGCGCCGATCCGGCGGCCGCCGCTGAGGTGCCGCTCAGCGGGCGGGTGTCGCTGACCGTCAACGGCGAGCGGCACGCCGCGTCGATCGACAACCGGACGTCGCTGCTGGATTTGCTGCGTGAGCAGTTCGGGCTGACCGGAACCAAGAAGGGCTGCGACGCCGGGGCGTGCGGCGCCTGCACCGTGCTGGTCGACGGTCGCCGGGTCAACGGCTGTCTGACGCTGGCGGTACGGCTGGAGGGCGCCGAGGTCACCACCGTAGAGGGGCTGGCCCTTGACGAGGACGACGACCTGCACCCGCTGCAGCAGGCGTTCATCGACCATGACGCCTTCCAGTGCGGCTACTGCACCCCCGGCCAGATCATGTCCGGCGTCGGCTGCATCCGGGAAGGGCACGCCGGCTCGCCGGAGGAGATCCGGGAGTGGATGAGCGGCAACATCTGCCGCTGCGGCTGCTACGTGAAGATCGTCAAAGCGGTCGAGCAGGCCGCCGGCGGGAAGTGAGTGCCGATGTATCCCTTCTCCTACACCAAGGTCTCCGACGTCGGTGGCGCGATCGCCGCCGGGCGTCGCGGCGGCCGCTACATCGCCGGCGGCACCACCCTGGTGGATCTGATGCGCGAGAGCGTCGAGCGCCCCGGCGAGCTGGTCGACATCAGCGCCCTTCCGCTGAGAGGAGTGACTGCCACCGCGGGCGGGGGCCTGCGCATCGGCGCGTTGGTGTCGATGTCCGAGGCCGCCGCTCACCCCAAGGTGCGCGGCACGTTCCCCGTCATCTCGCAGGCATTGGAGCTGAGCGCCTCGCCCCAGCTGCGCAACATGGCCACCATCGGCGGCAACATCATGCAGCGCGCCCGGTGCACGTACTTCCGCGACGTGACGGCGCGCTGCAACAAGCGGCAGCCGGGCTCGGGGTGCGCGGCGGTGGGCGGCTTCAACCGCAGCCACGCCATCCTCGGCGCCTCCGACCAGTGCGTGGCCACCCACCCGTCGGATGTCGCCGTCGCGTTCGCGGCGCTGGAGGCCACCGTGCACCTGCTCAGCCCGGACGGGGAACGCGGCGTCGCCTTCGCCGACTTCCTGCTGCAGCCGGGCAGCACCCCGGACCGGGAACAGGCCCTGCAGCCAGGGGAGTTGATCACAGCCGTCGAGATCCCGGCCCATCCGCGCCCGCTCAGATCCGGATATCTGAAGGTTCGCGACCGGCAGTCGTACGAGTTCGCGCTCACGTCGGCGGCCGTCGCCCTGCATGTGCGGGGTGGGGTGATCCGTGAGGCGAAGGTCGCCGCCGGAGGCGTGGGCACCGTGCCGTGGAAGCTGCCCGCCGTCGAGCGCCGGCTCATCGGCGAGCGGCCTTCCGAGGCGCTGTGGGCCGAGGCGGCCGAGCAGGCGGTCGACGGAGCCCGGCCGCTGCACCACAACCGATTCAAGATCGAACTGCTCAAGCGCACCGTCGAACGCCAGCTGCGCGTCGTAGGAGGTATGAAGTGAGCCCCCAGCCGCAAGCCGCCGTGGGC
Organism: Nonomuraea sp. NPDC004186; assembly: GCF_053603495.1. Classification (NCBI taxonomy): domain Bacteria; kingdom Bacillati; phylum Actinomycetota; class Actinomycetes; order Streptosporangiales; family Streptosporangiaceae; genus Nonomuraea; species Nonomuraea sp. NPDC004186. The sequence continues at coordinate 27,810 of NZ_JBSGFQ010000101.1, forward strand.
GCGCCGCTGTCCCGGGTGGACGGGCGGCTGAAGGTCACGGGCAAGGCGCTGTACGCCGCCGAGCACGACGTCGATGGCGTCGTGCACGCGGTCATCGTCGACAGCGGCATCGGCCGTGGACGTATCACCTCGATCGACACCCGGGCCGCCGTGGCCCACCCGGGGGTGCTGCGGGTGATCAGCCACCTCAACGCGCCGAAGCTGCCGTACTGCGACAACTCCGGGTCGAACAACCCGCCCGGGCGGCGGCTGCGGGTCTTCCAGGACGACCGGGTGCTCTTCTACGGCCAGCCGGTCGCCGTCGTGGTGGCCACCACCTTGCAGGCCGCGCAGCACGGTGCCGGCCTGGTCGAGGTCCGCTACGACGCCGAGCCGTCCTCGACTGATCTGCACGAGGCCGAAGCGGATGAGCCGACGCGTTATGCGCGCGGCGATGCCGAGGCCGGCCTGCGTTCCGCGGCCGTACGAATGGACCTGACCTACCGAACGGCGCGCAACCATCACAACCCGATGGAGCCGCACGCCACCATCGCCCGCTGGAACGGCCACAGGCTCACCGTCTGGGACAAGACCCAGTGGGTCGTGGGCACGCAGACCGAGCTCGCCGCGGTGTTCGGCATCCAGACGCAGGCAGTACGGGTGATCTCCCCGTTCGTCGGCGGCGCTTTCGGCTCGGGGCTGCGGTGCTGGCCGCACGTGGTCGTCGCCGCGGTGGCCGCCCGCGAGACGGCTCGTCCGGTCAAGCTCGTCCTGAGCCGCAAGCAGATGTACTTCGGCACCGGCTTCCGGCCCTCCTGTGAGTACCGGCTGCGCCTGGGCAGCGACCGGGGTGGGCGCCTGACCGGCATGGTCCACGAGATGGACGCCGAGACCTCGTCGTACGAGAAGTTCACCGAGTCCATCCTGGCTCCGGGGCAGATGCTCTACAGCATGCCCAACGTCTCGCAGGCATACCGGACGGTGCCGCTGGATGTGAACACCCCGCTGTGGATGCGCGGCCCCGGCTTCGCCACGGCGTCCTTCGTCATCGAGTCGGCCATGGACGAACTCGCCCACAAGCTCGGCATCGACCCGATCGAGCTGCGCCGGCGCAACGAACCGGCGCAGGACGAGTCGAAGAAGCTGCCGTTCTCCACCCGCCGGCTGCGCGAGTGCTACACCGTCGGCGCCCACGAGTTCGGCTGGCGCCGCCGATCCTCCAGGCCGCGTTCCCGGCGCGAGGGCGACTGGCTGATCGGCATGGGCATGGCCGCCGGCGTCTACGACACCGCGCGTTTCGCCGCACAGGCCCGGGTCCGCCTGAACGCCGACGGCACCGCTGTGGCAGAGGCCGCCGCCAGTGACATGGGGCCGGGCACCTACACCTCCCAGACCCAGGTCGCCGCCGACGCCCTCGGGCTGACCATGCGCACGGTGACCTTCCGGCTCGGTGACTCGCTCTTCCCGCCGACCCCGCCGCACGGCGGCTCGATGACCATGGCAAGCGTCGGCTCCGCCGTGCTCGACGGGTGTAACCAGGTGCGACGGCAGGCGATCAAGCTGGCCGTCGAGGACCGTGGCTCGCCGCTGTATGGAGCGGACGCCGACGTCGTCGTCGTCCGCAGCGGCCGGATGCACGTCGAGGACGACCCCGCGCGCGGCGAGACGTACCAGCAACTCCTGGCCCGCAACAACCGCTCCCACCTGGAAGCGCTCGGCTCCTTCGCCGGGCCGTCCGGTCCCGAGCGGCACTCCTTCTACGCCTACAACGCCACCTTCGCCGAGGTGGCCGTCGACGCGACACTGGGGCTGGTGCGGGTGCGGCGCATGCTCGGCGTGTACGACGCGGGCCGCATCATCAGCCCCAAACTCGCCCACAGCCAGGCGATCGGCGGCATCGTGGGCGGCATCGGCACAGCCCTGCTGGAGCACACGGTCACCGATCACCGTGACGGCCGGATCGTCAACGCCAACCTGGCGGACTACCTCGTCCCCGTCAACGCCGACGTCCCCGACATCAAGACCATCTACCTGGACGGCGAGGACCGCGAGGCCGACCCGCTCGGCGTCAAGGGACTGGGCGAGGTCGTGCACGTCGGCGTGGCGCCCGCCATCGCCAACGCGGTCTTCAACGCCACCGGTCGCCGCATCCGCGAACTGCCCATCACCGCCGAAGCACTGCTCTGACCCGGGCGCTCCAGCGACTCCTTCTTGATGGTTTCGAGGTAGGTGTCGAGGTGGTCGAATTCCCAGACGTTCAGTCCGCAGGCTTTGAGCAGGGACGGTACGTCGAGGTCGGCTTCGGGGGCCAGGATGGCGCCTTGGGCGTCGGTGAGTCCGGCCCCGATCGGTTTGCCGGTGCCGAGCCCGTGTCGTTCGAAGGGCAACCCGTCTGCGGTGCTCAGCCAGTTCGTCCACGGTCTGAGCCCTGATGAGGAGGCGGCCCTGCGCGCGCTGCTCGACGGATCCGGGAGCGGCAGGTGAATCTGGAGATCTACCTTCCCGTCGCGCTGCTCACCATGGCGAGCACGCTGATGGCCTGGCGGCAGCCGCGCATGCACCCGGCCTGGCACGCCCGGTTGCTGATCCTTCTCATCGGAGCCACGGCCCTGACCGTGCTGGGCATGCTCGCCTTCGTCGTCATGATCGCGATAGGCACATTGACGGCGGCCAAAGCCACCGTGATGGGCCGCGTCCTCATCGGCCACGGGCAGGTCCCCGCGGCTGTCGCCGGTGTGGTGATCGTGCTCCTGCTGATCATGGGCGGCGCCGTCATCCATGCCGTCGCACGCTGGCACCGGGACCTGCGGGATGCCAAGGCGCTGGGCACGGGCGTGGTGGCCGACGAGCGCCCCTTCGCCATGGCGGTACCGGGAAGGCGTGGAGGAGTGATCCTCTCCAAAGGGCTGCTGAGCATGCTGTCCCGGCGGGAGCTGGAAGTGGTGCTCCGTCACGAGGCCGCGCACATCCAGTACGGCCATCATCTCTATCTGATGGCCGGCATCATCGCCACGAGGATCTTCCCTGCGCTGATCTACCCCTATCGGGCACTGTGCTTCGCCATCGAACGCTGGGCCGATGAACAGGCCGCCGCCGCAGTCGGAGACCGCGAGCTGACGGCGCGTACGATCGCCCGAGTCGCCTTGGCACAGCCGGCAGGGGAAGCCCGCACATTTCCTTCCCTGACCGGCTCTCACATCGCCCGCCGCGTCGAGGCCCTGCTCGGACAGAGCCCACCGGACAACCGCATCACGGGTCCGGTGCTGCTCAGCGGCGCCTGGATGGCCACGGGAAGCGCCATCTCACCCACTCTTACCCACCATGCCAGCTTGCTGCTTGTGCTGTTGTGACCACGGTGACGGGAATGTTCAAGCACCTGGAAACGGAATTCGCCGCTCGTCTCGGACGAGACTGTCTCGCCGTGCCGTCGAACAGGCTCGGCCTGTTCATGGTCCTGAAGCACCTGATGGCTCCGGGCGAGCGCCTGCTGATGTCACCGATCACGGCTGACGAGATCCTGTTCCTGGTGCTCGCCGCCGGGCTTCGACCGATCATGGCGCCGGTGTGCCGGCAGAGCGGCAACATCGACGCCACCCGGATCGACGAACTGAACTTCGACGGGGTGCTGACCACCAACCTGTACGGCCTGCCCGACGACGTCCATGCTCTTGGCAGGCTCTGCGCCGAACGGCGGATCCCCTTGATCGAGGACGCCGCCCACGCCCTGCAGACCACCGTCGGCGGCGTTCCCGTCGGCACCTTCGGCGCGGCGGGGGTGTTCAGCCTGTCCAAGCACGCGGGCGCGGCACCCGGTGGCATGATCGCCCTGTCGTCGCCGCATCAGCGGCCGGCTCTGCTGGAAATGCGAGAGCGCTGGAGCACTCCCCGGTACCGCACGGTGGAACTCGCCGCCCTGCTGAAGACGATCGCCCGCAACACGCTGGCCGGGACCCTGCTGTCCCTGCCCGCGTGGCACATGTCCCACGCCCTTGGGCTGCTGGAAAGCCGACAGGGCCACCGCATCGAGCTACGACGTACCGCGCTCGCCCCGAGACTGGGCGGTCTGGCCTCATCGGCGGCGGGCGTCGGCGCGCTGGATCCCTGGATCCGCGCCGACAACCACCACTACCGCGCGAGGCCCGGCAGCCTGACCGAGAGTTACGCGCTCCGCAGGATGCAGGTGATGGACCGCCGGAGGGAACGTCGCCTGGCAGGAGTGGCGAGCCTTGCCGGTCTCCCCATGGCCGCCCCTGCCGTACGGGATCACATCGACCAGCCGCTGTTCCGGGTGCCTCTGCTGGTCGAGAACCGCGAGCGTGCCATCGAAGCGTTGCGGGGACAAGGCGTGATCACCGGATACATCTACGATCCACCCTTCGACGACTACGCCCCCGGCCTGATCGAGCCCTCGCCGCTGCCGCAGGCGGCGAACTGGTGGGCCCGACACGTGCTGCCCGTGGATCCGCTGCAGGCCGAACAGGCCTGGCCGGTGCTCGCCACGCTCTCGTCACCCGAGGTACCGGCGCGGCCCGCCTGACAACGAAACCAGGGAGATCAGCGAGACCCGGTAGCGCCGCAGCTCAGGCGGCAGGACGGCCCAGGCCGCGCAGTTGGGCGGGGGTCAGCGCGGAGACGTTCTGGTCGATGGGGGATTCGGTGTACTGGTGGATGGCCCAGGACTTCCAGTCGGCGGGCGGGGTGATGGCGCCCTTGGCCTTGCTGTAGTGGGCGACCCACAGGGGGTACTGGGCCAGGCCCTTGCCGTAGGTGTTGGCGAAGTTCCAGCCGCTGTAGATCATCGGGGTGATTCCGGTCTTGGCCTTCACGTGCGACAGCCAGGTCTTGGCCCAGGTGTTGACCTCGGCCACGGACTTGCCGTCGGTGGTCTCCAGGTCCAGGACCAGCAGGTCGCCGGCCTTGGCGGGCTGCGAGTTCACCATGGCGAGGAAGTACTCCGCCTCGGCGATGGGGTTGTTGCTGGGGTGGCCGAAGTGGTACGCACCCCGCACGATTCCCTTCTTGCCCATTTCGCGCCAGTGGCGGGCGAACGAGGAGTCGCGGAAGGACGTGCCCTCGGTGGCCTTGATGATGCCGAACTGGGCCGGGCTGGCAGCCCAGTCGTACTGGGACTCGTACCTGGAGACGTCCACGCCGTAGGTGAACGCCCTGGTCCCCTGCTTGGCTTCGTGCCGCGCGTCGTGGTCGGTGGTCGAAGCGAGCGCGGTGCCGGTCGCGCCCGTGAGGGCGGCGGTCCCGGCCAGGATCGCGCCGGTGATGGCGAGGCTCAGGTGCTTGGCGGGAAGAGCGCGGTGGCTCTTGAGGGAATGGGCGAGTGCGGCAAGCCGGGGCTTGAGCATGAGGGTATTGACTCCTTGCTTCCATGCCGCCTACCGGGTTAGCTGACGGGTTCGGGCGTGGAAGTGCCCTACGGGCGCAGCCTGGGCTGGCGTCCGATTCACCCCGAAGAGAATGGGTCCCCGGTTCCGCGAGGGGGCGGATTCGGCGGCCGTACGCGACGCTGGGGGCGGCGTACGGTCTGGTCAACGAAACGGCAACGCAGCGACGGAAAGGTTGGTCACTGCGCTTATCACAGGTACGTAAAGGTATATATCTCCCCATGGATGCTGCAAGCGGGACAAATCCGATCTCCGGTGTATCGGGCCCGAAACGCCTTGCCGGTAGCAGGTTCGGAGCCAGGTAAAGGTTTGCGACGCGTCCCCGTTCGCTTCTGCTCGGCTGGGTCAAGCGGGCCCGGAACTCTCCCGTGCTGTCCCGGCGGTGTGGCCGGGGCGGTTGATGCCGGTCTCGTAGGCGAAGATCACGGCCTGGATGCGGTCGCGGAGGCCCAGCTTCATCAGGATCCGCTTCACGTGGGTCCTGATCGTGGACTCCTCGACGACGAGCGCGGCGGCGATCTCCCGGTTGGACAGGCCGCGGGCGACGAGTTCGAGGGTCTCGCGCTCGCGTGGGGTCAGCGCGTCGAGCCTGGCCTGGTCGGCGAGGTCCGGGGCGGGCTGCCGGGCCATGCGGTCGATCACGCGGCGGGTGACCGACGGCGACAGCAGCGCGTCTCCCGCCGCGACCGCGTGCACCGCCGCGATCAGCTCCTCGGGGCGGGCGCGCTTGAGAAGGAAGCCGGAGGCGCCGGCACGCAGGGCGCCGAAGATGTAGTCGTCCTGCTCGAACGTGGTGAGGATGAGGATCTTGACGTCGGGCGCGGTCCGGGAGAGCTGCCGGGTGGCGGCGATCCCGTCGAGGTCGAAGGGGCCTACAACCATACGGCCAAGCAGGTGCTTCACCTGGTAGGCGCCTCCGAGGAATCCCTGCGCCGCCTGTTTCCGGTGAAATTCGAGGTCCCTCACGACGCCTTCTTCGAGATCACCGGGATGCTGACCTTCGTTGCGTCGCTCGGGGTCGCCTGGTCCCAATGGGGCATGGCTCGGTATCGGGAGCATCTGTGTAGACAGGCGACTTGATCTTCATACTTTTCACCGGCTCTTCCCCTGAATGGGATAAGCCTGCGGCGTGGCGTCATGGAGCGGCTGACGGCGGCTGGAAGCATCGTACGAGTCTCGTCGGCTCGCTCGGCGGGCGAAGAGCGCCGCTCTCCGGCCTGCCGGGCGGTCGCGATCACGGCTCGTATTTCGGAAGGAATGGTACATGTCCACGCCAATTCCCCGAAAAGTAGCCGTAGTCGCTCCTGGTAGGCCGAAGGTGCGTCGCTCCGCCAGAAGAATGACCATGTCGACCATGGGCGGCTGCCTGTCGATGGTCATGGCCGCTGCCTTGCCTCTCTCGGCGCGCGCAGAAAGCGTCGACCACCAGGACGACAGCCTCGACCCTGGCCGCGGCCGGTGCTCACCGCGAACCTTCATCAGAGCCGATCGGCTTTCACCGAGGAACTTCCTCGTGCCCCGCACCCGCTACATCGACGGCCCCGGTGGGTCAATGAAGGTGGAGATCACACGGGAGCACCAAGTGCGCGCCGCCATCGAGGGATTTAACGACAGGCAAGCTGAGGTCAGCACCGGCGAGTTGGTTCGCAAATTGCGAAGGATGGGGTTTTCTTCTCTTCAAGAAGCGCACAAGGTCTTCGGCGGACACGAATATGAGAGAAAGGTCAGCAAGGGCATGTACGGCAACCTGTCGTACCGCGTCTTCGGCTACCGCATCGGGTGGTCGGCCTGGGCCGTCCTTGGCACGTGCCGCCGCGTCCGGATCGATTCGGGAATCGCCAACGTGCCCGCCAGGGTCGAAGGCTGGCGATACTGGGAGACCAAGCACCCGCGGTTCAAGGGCCGCCGACTGTCTTTCGCGTAATGCCTGGCCTCGGGATGTGACTCCCGTACTGGAGCAGGTCAGGGCTGCGGGAGGCGCGGCATCAGCGCGTTCGGCACCACCAGTTCCGCCCGCAGGCTCGCCGGCCGCGCCAGAGCATCGCTGCCGTCACCGGCGGACTCGACCTCGCCCTCCATCCGTACGGCATCGTGCAAAGCCTGGTCATCATCGACCGGCGACACTCGCACCGCCGTCCCAAGCCCTCCAAGCCTGAGGGAACCATGTGAGATTGGCCCCGGCTCGGGCAACGTCACCGCCTCGGGGAAGGCATTCAACCTTGCCTACTGTCGTCTGGAGTCGTTGTTGCAACCATGCAGCAACCCGTTGGCGGCCGTGGAGGCGAGATAGGCCGCCGCGGTCGGTGAGCCGGGGGCCCAGGAGGGAGCGCCGCGTTCGAGCAGGGCCAGAGGGATGAACATCATCACTGCCAGCGAGCCCGTCGCGAACGCGGGTGCTGGCGAGTGTCAGCCGGAGCAAGGGAGCGGGAGGGCGCCAGCGCCGACTTGGCGCGGCGGTGCGTTCCTCGCCGCGGGGGAGGAAGGCCAGGGCGACCCCCGCGGCTGCCAGGCCCGCGATCGCCCTGCCTGCCGACAAACAGACCCCCAGCAGGGCGTATACCTGTAGGCGCCGCGTTCCCGTGGTGACGCGGGCGAGAAGCTCCTGGGTGGCGGGCTCGTACAGCTCGAACGCCAGGCCCACCAGGACTACCGCGCCTGGGATGGCACGGTCCGCGGGGGCAGCCGGTCCAGCAGGAACGCTCCGATCCAGAGGTGAGCGCGGCGATCCCGAAGCTCGCCAGGGCGGCGAGGCGCCAGCTCGGGGCCGGTGAGCACCGCGAGGAAGGCCAGGGTTTAGGAGCCGAGCGGGTTGAGCACCCGTATCCACAGCAGCGTTCGCGCCGCCGCCGGGATCAGCTCCTGATGCTCGTGTCGGACTGGGAGCGCCCGTGCCCTGAGGCACGGGCGCTGTCGTCATGCTTTCGAGCTGCCGGCGCGCTTTCGGCCTGCTACAAAGACGGACACGCCGACGACGACCACCAGCGCGACCACCACGAGCAGGACGACCGGGAATGTTCCACCGCCGTTGCCGGTGGAGTCGGCGGCGGCAGGAGTGGCCGTGACCTGAGTCGGCGACGGCGGCAGCGCCGATGCCGCACTCGGCTCAGGCGAGGCGCTCACGCTGGCCGTGTCGGTAGGGGTGGGTTCGGGCGTGGGAGCCTTGAGCGTGAAGTGGAGCTCCTCGGCGACGGGGTGGCCGTCGGCGGAGACCACCCGGAACGCGATCGCGTAGCGTCCGTTGGCCAGGTCCGGCTTCAGTGCCTGGGTCAGGGTTTCGCCCTTGACCTCCGGCTTGCCGTCGGCGACCTTCGCGCCGCCGGGACCGGTGACGACCACCGTCACGTACTTGCTGTTGATGTCCTCGGTGAAGACCAGCTCGATGCTGGAGATCGCCTCTTCCACGGTTGAGTTGTCTTTGGGATCGCTGGACTTGAGCCCGGCGTGCGCGAACGCCGGAGCCCCGAAACCGGCGACCGCGGCGAGCGTGATCGCCAGTAGCACGAGAAGGCGGATGGGCAAGGAGCGATGAATCATGGTGAACCTTTTCAAAGGCAAGAACGGCGCGTTGGGGGTCGATTTCATGTCAGCAGGCCCTGTCCGATCCAGCCGTCGGGGTCGCAGCCCGGCGGGATGGCGAAGACGGCCGAGCCGATCGGCGTGGTCCACTCGTTCAGCAGGTCGGCCTCGGCCAGGCGCCGCTGGATGGGGACGAACTGGCGGGTCACATCGGCCTGGTAAGAGGCGAACAGCAGTCCTGCGTCGGCCTTGCCGTCCGGGCTGACGCCTTCGTCGTAGTTGTAGACCCGGCGCAGGATGCGCAGGCTGGGATCGTCGACGCGGGCGCGCCGGATGTGGGCGTACTCGGAGATGACGGGGAATCCGGTCGCGGTGAGCCGGGTGAAGTCCGCCTCGTCGTGCTCGCGGCTGCCGGTCAGCGGAGCGCCGTCGGCCAGGCGCCGGCCTATGGTGAACTCCTTGGCGGTCGTGTCGGCGGCGTCCCACGTCTCCAACTCGGCCCGGATACGCCGGAGCACCAGCGTGGTGCCACCGTGGAAGACCCCGTCGGCCGACCAGACGGCCCGGTCGAAGTCCGGAGTGCCGGGCGTGGGGTTCACCGTGCCGTCCAGCTGGCCCATGACGTTGCGCTGGGTCACCTCGCCGGGCTGGGAGTGGGCGGCGCGGCGGAACCCGCGCTGGGTCCAGCGGACACGCGCGAACGAACGCGCGTCCTTGACGATCATGCGTAGCGCATGACTGGCGGTCAGCGGGTCGTCCGCGCAGATCTGCGCCAGCAGGTCGCCGCCGGTCCATCGTTCCTGCAGCTTGTCCACGGCGAACGCGGGCAGGGCACGCACCGATTCCGGGCGCCGCTCGGAAAGCCCGGCGGCCTCGAAGAGGCCGGGGCCGAACCCGAAGGTGACAGTGAGCCGGGCGGGCAGTGCCGCCAGGTGCGGCTCGGTGTCGGCGAGTGCCGGCCGTCCCTGGGTGAGACGGCGGGCGTCGTCGGTCAGCAGGCGCATCAAGCGCGACAGAGCCTCGCGGTCGACACCGGTGCGCAGGTCGAAGGCGACGAACACGGCGTGCGCCTGCGGCGGTGTGGCGATGCCTGCCTGGTGCGGGCCGTGGAACGGCTCGACGCGGCTCGTACGTGCTGTCGTTCCAGTATCTGGCCCTGCCGCTCGAGCTCGGTGACAGGGGGGCGGTCAGCGTGCTGTTCGTGGTGTCCGCGCTGGTGGCCATCGCCGGGCAGGTGCGGATCACCGAGTGGGCGCGCGGCCGGTGGAGCGGGCCGCAGGCCGTGGTGCGCGGGGTCGCGCTCATGGCGCTCGCTTTCGTGCCCCTGACGGTGCCCGCTCCGGGCGGCCTGCGCACGGCCGCCGTGATCGCCTGCGTCGTGCTGCTGGCCCTGGGCGGCGCGTTGACGTACCCGTTCGAGATGGACACCGTCGTGGCTCTGTCGGGCGAGCGGCTCGTCGCCACCCACTACGGCCTGTACAACACCGTCGCGGGGATCGGTATCACCGTGGGGAACCTGCTGGTCGGAGCCCTGCTCGGCAGTGGCCGGGTGTGGGTCGCGCTTGCTGTCCTCGGCGCGCTCTGCGCCCTGGCCGTGGGCATGCTGAACCGCGGAGGGGTGCTCACGGTCAGAGCCGTGCCGGCTCACGCCGGCCGTTGAGGCTCGCTCAGTCGTGCCGGGGGATGCCCGACACCTCGTGGTCGGCGTGGAAGAGGGCCTCCTTGATGAGCGAGCGGACGTGGGCGTCGCGTGCCCGGTACAGCACGCGACGCCCGTCCCTGCGCGTCTCCACCAGCCCCGCGTAGCGGAGTTTCGCCAGGTGCTGGGAGACCGAGGGCCGCGCGACCGCGATGGCCTCGGCGAGGCTGGTGACGTCGTACTCGCCGGACGACAGCAGCCACATCAGCCGCAACCGGGTGCCGTCACTGAGCAGGCGGAAGGCATCGACAGCCGCTCTGACCTGCCTGTCAGTCGGTTGCTCCTGCACAGAGTTGGCACCTGATTCGTTGTCGCGTGCGTACATGGCTACATATATTGCCGTGGCGAGTCGTTTCAGGCAAGGAAGGCAGACATGTCGGATCAGCACGGTCACGGACACGGACATGGGCACGGCCACGGTGATGGGCACGGTCACGGCCATGGGCATGACCGTGGGATCAAGCGGGCCCTGGGCTCTCTCAAGCACGTGATCACCCCACACAGCCACGACAGCGCGGACAAGACCGACGCGGCTCTGGAGTCCAGCAGTCGCGGCATGCGGGTGCTGGCCATCTCGTTCGCCGCCCTCATGGTCACCGCCGTGGCCCAGGCGGTCATCGTCGCCTACTCCGGCTCGGTCGCGCTGCTCGGCGACACCTTGCACAACTTCGCCGACGCGCTCACGGCCGTCCCGCTGGCCATCGCGTTCTCGCTCGGCAGGCGTGCGGCGACGCACCGCTTCACCTACGGGTACGGCCGGGCCGAGGACCTGGCGGGCATCGTCATCGTGCTGCTCATCGCGGCGTCGGCGGGGCTGGCGGGCTACGAGGCGGTCAAGCGCCTCATCGACCCGCAGAACGTCGAGGCGCTCGCCTGGGTGGCCGGCGCCGGTTTCGTCGGGTTCCTGGGCAACGAGCTCGTGGCCCGGTACCGGATCAAGGTCGGCCGGGAGATCGGCTCGGCCGCGCTGGTGGCCGACGGGTTGCACGCGCGTACCGACGGCTTCACCTCGCTGGCCGTGCTCATCGGCGCCGGCGGCGCGGCGCTGGGCTTCCCCATCGCCGACCCGATCGTGGGGCTGCTGATCACCGTGGCCATCTGCTTCGTGCTGCGCGACGCCGCCCGCGAGATCTACCACCGGCTGATGGACGGCGTCGACCCGGCCCTGGTCGAGCAGACCGAGCAGGCGCTCGACCGCCCTCGCGGATGCGCCTTCCACGAACGCTGTCACCTGGCCCGGGAACGCTGCCACCACGACCTGCCCGCCCTGTCGCCAGGCACGCACGCGGCCGCGTGCTGGTTCCCGGCGAACAGATCATTGCCCGTTTCCCCCGCCTAGTCACGAGGAGGACGACATGCCCACCGTACTCAGCCCAGAAGACGTGGTGCCGCACGACACCGACGCCAGGAGGATCTGGCGGCTGCTGACCCCCGAAACCTGCGGCGCGCACCTCGGCGCCGTCGCCGGTCTCGTCGCCTACAAGTACCGCGCGCCGGCCGACGAGCCCTCGGCCGACCTGCTCGGGGATGGGCACGCGCGCGCCGAGTTCTACTACGTCGCGCAGGGCACCGGCGTGGTCCGTACGCCGACCGAACGGCTGGAGGTCGCCGCCGGTCAGGCCTTCGTCATCGAGGCCGGGATCCCGCACACCATCTGGTCCGACCGACCGGAGGAGCCGGTGCTCACCTTCTACGTGTCGCTCAAATGACGGCCGTCGCCTCCGCGGCGATCGCCCAGCGTTCGATGGGCGATCCCGCGATCGAGTACCCCCTGTGGCCGCCGCTGACGTCCGGCTGCCCCAAGACCAGCACCAAAGCCGTGAGCTTCCCGGTCGAGGTGACCTACGACTACGAGGCCGTCCCGCTTGACCTGTTCCAGCGGGAACGGCCGTCCGCGGGCCCGCACGGCTGGGCGCCCTTGCTGCCGCCGCTCGATGACCGGTTAGAACTCGGCATCGGTGACACCCCGTTGCTGTCGGTCCCGTCGATCGACCAGTTCACGGGCGCCCGCAGCCTGCTGAAGGACGAGAGCCGCAACCTGACCTGGAGCCACAAGGACCGGCTCAACCTCTGCACGATCAGTGCCGCCGCCCTGACCGGAGCACCCGGAGTGGTCGTGGCCTCCTCGGGCAACCACGGCGCTTCGGCCGCCGCGCTATCGGCACGCCTCGGCCTGCCGTGCGTGGTCATCACCTCCACAGGCATCCCCCCGGCGATCGGCTCGTTCCTCGCCGCGTACGGGGCCGCGGTGATCGTCGTCGAACGCGAGGCGCGCTGGCAGGTGCTCCGAGACATCGTCAGCAGGCTCCACTACCACCCCGTGAGCAACCTGACGACGACGCACACGGGGCACCCGTTCGGCGCGGAGGGCTACAAGACCATCGCCTACGAGCTGTTCCTCCAGCTCGACCGCACCGCGCCCGAGGCGGTGTTCGTGCCGACCGGGTACGGCGAGCTGCTGTACGGCGTCCACAAGGGCTTCGCCGAGCTTCGCGAACTCGGCCTCACCTCAAGGCTGCCACGGATGTACGCGTGCGAGCCCGCCGCGCGAGCCCCCTTGGCAAGAGCGCTCGACCTGGGACTGCCCGCCACCACCGTCGCCAGCGCCGACACCTCCGCCTACGCCATCGGCACCACGGTCAGCGGTTACCGCTCCACGGTCGCGGTGCGGGACAGCGGCGGCCAGGCGATCCGGGTCACGGACGAGGAGATGGCGGTGGCGCAGCGGGAGCTGGCCCGCGCGGGGATGTGGCAGGAACTGTCCGCGTCCGCCGGCGTCGCCGGACTGCGCCAGGTGACCGCGTCCGGTGCCCGGTTTGATGGGCCAATCGTCTGTTTGTGTACTTCGAGCGGATTCAAGGACAAGAACGTCGGGCAAGGGCCGTGGCAGGCGGGGGACGCCGATTGGACCTCGATACGGCGTGAGCTGCATCGGCAGGGGCTGCCTGTGTAGCCACCCCGGTAAGGAAGGAAGCTCAACCCATGGAACCCCCCAACGGGATCGGCAGTATCCGAGCGCTCGGATACCGGCTGACCTTCCAGCGCGAGCAGATCTACTACGCACTGGAACGCCTCGGCCACGCCACTCCCGACCAGGTCTCGCAGGTCCTGCCCGACGCCGCCGGAGTGAGCCTGTCCACCGTCTACCGAGTGCTCGATCTGCTGGAGAAGATCGGGCTCGTCCACCACACGCACGTCGGGCACAACGCCACCTACCACATAGGCGGCTATGACGATCATGTGCATCTCGTGTGCCGAGACTGCGCCGTCATCTACGAGGCCGACCCGCACCTGCTGGACTCCGCGTTCGCGGCGATGCTCAGAGATTGTCAGTTCGCCGCCGACGTGCGCCAGCTGGTCATCTACGGACGGTGCAAGTCATGCGCACCGGACGAGCACGGCGCGGGCGGTTAGTTCTGGGGAGTACGGGCAGGGCGGCGCCACCAGCCGGCGCCGCCCTGCCCGATCGCGCTGATCGGGCGCCGGTACTGGGAGGTGAGGCCGCCTCCCGCCCTTGTCGTGAGCCGAGCACTGGGGCAGCCCGTTTTCGGGTGCCTGCTTGGTCCAGCACCCGAGAGTGAGCGGCCACCAGCCCCACCGACGTACGTCCCGGCCCGTCGGCAGGGCAATCGAACAGCTCGCGACGCAGCCAGGTTTCTACGCGCTGACCTGGGAAACTAACGTCGAGTGCGATGCTTACCTTGACCGCCTCACGATAGGCTCGATGGTTTCGATGCGACAGGCTGCAGGCACAGCCCCGGCCCAAGTTGCCACGCCGAGCAATGAGCAGCCCGTAGAGCCTGATCAATCGCGCTGATCGCAGGGCCAATCCCGAGGGGATTCACCTCGGCAATCGATTCGTACGAGCGGGCGACACGTCGGCGGCTGTCAGGTCGGCGGTTGAGAACGCAGGGCGATCTCTAGGCGCAACGGTGTCGTCGAGGGGCCCAACAGAGACGATCCAGAACACATCCGCAGTTTCGTGGCGGTTTGAGGCATGGATGGAGGTGGTGTCATGGGCGTTGATACGGAGAGCGCGCGTCCATCCATGCTCGTTCTGGCTCGTGAGTCGCGGGCCATGACGCAGGCGGACGTTGCCGAAGCTATGACGAAGGCTCTTGATGGCGAGGGAGTGGTAAGCCAGGGTTACGTGAGCAAGGCGGAGTCAGGCCGCCTGGCAGTGTTCGGCGACCGGCTCGCGCTCTACGCGCAAGCTCTCCGCTACACGCCCCACCTCCTCTGCTTCGACGGTGATGCCGAGGGGGCCGGTGTCGGACTCATTCACCACCGCAAGAAGGCCTCGCTCGCCACGACCTCGCTGCGGACCGTTCATGCTCAACTCAATCTGGTTCGGCTGCAACTCCGTAATCTTCTGCAGGCAGTCGAGGTACGTCCTGCCGTCCTGTTCGAGCGCATCGAGGTGGATGACCGCGAGCCCGCCGAAGATGCGGCGCAGACGCTCCGCGCCAGGTGGGATCTTCCTCCCGGCCCGATCGAATCCGTTGTCGGCGCCATCGAGTCAGCCGGAGGTCTGGTTATTCGGCGTCCACTGGCAGGGCGTGAGCTCGACGCGGTAAGTCAGTGGCCTGAGGGAGAAAATCCGATCTTCATCGTCAACGCCCTTGCACCTGCCGACCGTCAGCGTTTTACGCTCAGTCACGAACTCGGACATGTGGCAATGCACGTCGTTCCGAACGGCCTCCAAGAGCAGCAGGCGGACCAATTCGCCGCAGAGTTCTTGCTGCCCGCCCGTGACATCGAATCCGACCTCAGGACTCATATCGATCTTGATCGCCTCTACGAGCTGAAGAAAGTTTGGCGGGTGTCGATGGCGACACTCCTCCGACGCGCCCAGACCCTGGGGGCAGTAAGTGGCTGGCGTCACCGCCAGCTGACCATCGAGCTGTCCACACTCGGATACCGCACGGCGGAACCCCAGATTTTTCCGCCGGAGAAACCGGCCCTGATCCCGGCCTTGATTCGGCATCTGCAGCAGGAGCGGCAGCTGGCAGTGGCAGACCTTGCGCGTCTTGCCGGACTGCATGAGGACGAGTTCATCGACTTCTTCCTCGCGGAGGCCGGCACTCCGTAGACCAGCAGTCCGGGCATGATCGTCGTTCTGGCCAGTCCTTCGAGCGGGGGATGCGCGGTCACATCGGCACCACCGACTTCATGACAGAGCGGATGGCGGCTTCCTCAAAACCAGTGCGCAGATGTAGCGCACCTTGAGCAGCTGACCATGTCCCGTGACAACGAACAGCACGGTTTCGCCAGTGGGGAAGCTCTCCATGTCGGAGGCGTACTCGACGTAGGAACTACGCAGCACATAGCCGGGCGCACCGCCGCCGACCGCCACTCTCTGACGCTCTTCCAGGACGAAGTCGGAAGCGTCACGGATGGACTTGAGGTACTCCTCCAGCGAGGCCGCCCCGGGAACGCCGCATCGACGGGATCGTCGATCTCGATACTGCCGAACACGCTCGGGCGCCCTGCCGACGGGGTCAGCCACGAGCGACTCTCGGTGGTCGCCGTCGGCGAGGTGACGGGTGCGTTCACCGGTTTGCTCCTGCACCCCTCGCAGCAGTCGCTGGAAACCGGCTCATCCGCAGCCCAGTGAACGTCCCACCCACAAAAGGTCAGCCCGCAACGCCCCACCCATGCGCGGAAGATGCCTGCTCAACTACTGTTTGCAACACGCTTTAAAGCACGAACGAACCTGGCCACCACGCCGGGTGACCAGGTCGACATGCTGGGACCCACGGGAGTGAAACCCGTGCCAATCCAATCCTCGCTCAACGGCGACGACGGCGGATGGAACGGCGGCTGCTGCCACCGCCGTCCCTCCTCCTCGGCCTCAGCCGCGGCCCAGGCCAAGGAGGTTCTATAGCCACGGGCAAGATCCTCGCAGCGGACATGTAGTACGGGAAGATCATGGATTCGCTCCTTTCGGGAAATCAACGGAGCGGTTGAGGGGCTGGAGCGCACATCCCCAACTATCTAGACCCACCTCTCATACAGCCACGTTACCCCGCTCATCATTCCCTGACTCAGGTGCGCCCGGCATGCGGGTCTGGGCCCGAGACAAGCCCACAGGCGTGGACATGTCGCGCCGTCATGCGCTGCGAGCCCGGCGACATGCTGAAGGTAGAGATTCTGGAGATCGTTCCCCTCGGTCAACGGATCGCGGGAGCAATACGGCGCCATCGGGAGCGAGCCGCGAAGCGAGCCAAGGCGACTTTTAGCGCGTGACCGGGACTATGGGATTGCTTTTCTTGACGCTTTCCGTGTCTGCGTTCAGGCTTCCGCTGTGTGCCACGTCCCGGCACATCAGGACACTGGGAGGGCATCATGCGGCGACGCTTCCTTGTGATCGACCCCCAAACCGAGGGCGGCCACTGCCCGGCCATGCAGCTGGACGAGGAAACCGGTGATCTGGCTTTTGCCGGGGAGACGATCACCGACCCTGACGACCTTGCGCAACTGCAAGCAAGCAGTGGGATCTCTCCAGGGGAGTCAGGGGTTCGCATTCCGCGTCGCATGAGAAGACTCGTCCTGGAGAAGCTCCTCGAACTCGAAGCAGAAGATCCCACCGTTCCCTGAGCTGCTCACGGCCACCACTCGCAGCGCCATCCACCTGGAGATGCGCGATACGCACTGGCCTGACAACCCCAACTTCCTGGCGTGGCTGGAGACGGGGAAGCTCCCGCGGCGTCGGCATCCGCCTCATCGCGGACGATCCGGACCGTCCGATGCCGGTCGACCTGCTGGCCCGTTCACACGGTCACAGGCCGATGTTGGACTTGGCGCCCATATAGGAGCCTGCGCCGGGCCATCCGGCCCGTGCCAACTCGACGAAACGCGAGGAGAAACCGATCGCCGGCAGGTCGGCCAGCGGCACGAACCGCACGCCGCGGATCGGCGTGGTGTCGGCGCCCTCGGCGCCCTCGGCGACCGCGCCGACTCTGCCGCCGGTCCGGGTGGCCTCGAACGTCAGGTGCACGACGTGGGTTCCGCCACCGGGCAGGTGGTCGCACACGTACAGCAGCCGGCCCACCTGAACCTGGATGCCGGTCTCCTCGCGCATCTCCCGGGCGAGGGCGTCGGCGAGGCTCTCACCCTCCTCGACCTTCCCGCCGGGCAGCGACCACGAGCGGCCGGTGTCGGTGTCCTGGTCAAGGAGTAAGATCCGATCGTCTTCGACGACGACGCCGGTGACCCTCACTTTCACCACCCGGGCACGCTATCCCACGAGGTCGTGTCACGTGCCGAGATCAGCCTGGTGGTGGCCGGAGGGTTGGGCACACGGGCACATGACCAAAATCGAGATCAGAGGCCGATGAGAGCCGAGAAACCCCAGGTCGAACGCGGTATTGAAGAGTAGGGCGGGTGGGACTTGAACCCACGACCCACGGATTATGAGAATCCTCGGTTGATGTCGCTCAGTGTCACGGAGTGCTGTTCTGTATTGTCGTGGCTGGGATTATCCCCGTCGTCGTGTCGGTCTGTGCCGACGCGTGCCGTGCTGTATCGCGTACACGCGAGCAACCACCGAGCAACCATGCGTTCTTGACCATCGGCGCGATGTGCCATTTGCCCCCATCTCGGCGCGGCTGTCTGGGGCCAGGCTTGCGTGGTGAACTCGAACTTTACGGCGGATCGAACGTGTGCGAGCAACCACCGAGCAGCCATCGCCTGGTCATTTGCGTCCACAGGCAGGATGGCTCGCAGCGGACCTCGGATGCGATGCATGGTCTGCCTGACGTGCATGGACGTGATTTTCGGCAGGCGCAGGGCA